>JAJXPD010000128.1 GCA_021641325.1 Opitutales bacterium | reverse complement strand
ACGAACCTGATTACGCACCTGCACTGCCCCGGCTGCGGCACGCTCCGCGCCCTGCACGCGCTCACGCACGGCGATTTCCGCGCGGCGTTTTCGCAAAACGCGCTTGCGATGGTTTTACTGCCGATTGCCGTTGTTGGGACTGTCGCGCCGCCTGTGTTGCGGATTCCCCATTTGGCGCAGGCGGTGTTCTATTCGACAATCATATTCACGATTCTGCGGAACACGGAGACGTTCTCGTTCCTCGCGCCGTACTGAGAGTTGCCCGCGCCGAGCCGCAGGAATTTCACGTCGCCCTTTTTCATGTCGAACTCGAAGACGCGGGCTTTGCCGAGCCTTTCGCCCGAAAGCGCGTCGAACACTTCCGCCTCGCGCCCGAGGTCGATTTTGTGCGCTTCCGAAGTCGTCGCGGTAATCGACACATACGCGCCGTTTGCGTAGACCGACGCGGGCTGTTTTGTGTAGACATGCGCGCCCGAAACCGACGCCATCAGACGGTAGAGCGATTCGGGCACGACGGTAGTCCCCACGAACATCTGCGGGCGTCTGCCGGAAGTGCGGAGAACAACGGCATTCGAGCCGTCGGCATACTTCGCCAAAACCGTGTCGCCGTCGCGGGCGGCGGGCGAAAGAAGCGGCTTTACTTTTTGCGGCACGCCGAATTTTGCGGGAAGCCCCGCCGCCAAGCCCGCAGAGGTCGAATGGGCGACTGCGGGAACGTCGCCCGCATGCGACACATCGAAGCCCGTAAGCTCGCGCACTGCGTCGAGAGAATAGACGTTTTCCGACAAGTCCACAAGCCCCGCCGTCCAGCACCACATCGACGCCGACTTTTCAGACGCCGTCGCAAGGATTTCGCGCTCGCGCTTCGTCAACGCCGACGCCAACAGGTAGACGCGCAGTTTTGCGGAGAGTTTGCCGTCGAGCGCGTCCTCCAAAATGTACTGCCCGAAAGACGTTCCCGCGCGGCTCATTGCGGCTCTGCCGCCGTCAAGAAGCTGCCGCGATGTCGCAAACGACGCGCCGTTGCCGCCTATGTACATCACGGACTTGTCGGAATGGATAAGCGCGATTTCGGGGCGATAGGGCTGGGGACGTTCGAGCATGTCAAGTTCGGCGGCGCGGGCGTCCTTCATTTCGCGCCAAATTTCGGGGTCGTTGAACCAGCCGCAACCGAACAAGTCCATCCACCAAGAGCCATGATTGCGGACAATCTCCTGCGAGAGATTTCTGCGCATGACTTTCCTCGTGTCGGAAAGCGTCCGCTGGGCTTTGTCGGCGACATATTGCGGAGAGCCGCTCGTCCAAAGCAGGTATGTTCTGTTGTCGTCTTCGTCGAACCACATTTTGCCCGAATTGGCAAAGCTGTCCGCCGCACTCATCGAAAGCTTTACGCCGCCCAAGCCCCTGCCCGAATAGGAAATCGGCCCAGAGACAATATCGACGTACGGCGACTTCAAAATCTTCGCAAGCGCGTAGTGTCCCGCAACCGCGGGCGAATTGGGGAAGCCCGACAGCTCGTACGCGTACCCGAAAAACACGAGCGACAGCCTGTCCCTGCCCAGCCCGCGGCACGTTTCGCGGACAGTTTTTGCGAAGCGCAAAACGAGGTTCGCCATTTCGTCCTGCAAGAACGCGTTGAAGTCGGCAACGGAAGCGGAGACTTCGGGATTGAGCAGGTGCGAAGTGTTTTTGCCGCGCTCGTCGGGGGTCGGCACGCGCATTTCCGCGAACGGAACGGCGGTCTTCGACCGCCACGCCTTTTGCAAAGCTTCGGGAGTTTTGTATTTTTCCGCAAGCCACTTGCGCCATGCCGCAAGAGTCGCGGTGTCGTAGCCGCCGAATGCGGACTCGCCCGACGCCCCGTAGAAAAATTCGCCCGACTGCCCGCCCGTCGGGTGGTATCCCGCTATGTTGTCGGCGTATTTAGATTCTATGTATTCGATGGTGTTGCGGATTCCCTCGGAGGCAATTTTTCCGAAAGATTCCGACGACGGCGACGAATAGCTTGCGCCGTCGTAGCCGCGCGTAATGGGCTTGCCGTCGAAAGACATTAAAACTTCGTCGGGGTGGGTTCTGCGGTGCTCGGCGTTTTCGGTGGGAATGCGCACTATCGCGCGGGCCTTCGGGTTCGCCGCCAAAAGCTCGGCGAAAGCCGCGTCAATCTGCCGCTTCGCGTTTTCGTCGGCGGGGTTGCAAAGCGCGGGAACGCCGAAATGCACAAACTCGACCCCCGCTTCGCCCGCGATTTTCACCTGCGAGCCGAACACGGGAATTTTGTTGTCGGACAAATTTCGGTACGGATTGAGGACATACGCCATCAAAAGCATTTTCGACGGCACGTCGGTTTTCGCCCGAACATGCACGCGGTATTTCACGCCCTTTTTCAGCGAAAAACACCTGATGTGGAATACGAGCCTGTCGAACGTGGCGTCTTTCTGCTTTTTTGTTATCCGCAAAACGGGCATGCCGTCGAGAACTTCGTTTTGCATTGCAACTTCGGGCTGCGGGCGGATTTCCTTGGGGAACAGCCACGAAAGCTTGGATTTGTCGTAGGGCTTTGCGGAAAAATCGTAAAGCGAAATGCGCGAGCCGTCGGAGAGGTTTTCGAGTTCGAGCTTCGAAACGCAAAGCTCGGAGACGTCGTTGCCCACAAGAATGCGGAGCGCGGCGGAATTTGTGTCGGCGGAATGGGAGACGTCGAGGGAAAAATCCTCCCATTTGTCGGCGACGCGCGGAGTCGTTCCGCCGCCCGTCCAACCGAGGAAGTGGCGCGACTTCACCGCCTTTCCGTCAACCGAGACGAACGGAACGTCCCCGAAGGTCTCGACTTTGTACGAAGCCGCGAACGCGGAAGCCGCACACAAAAGCGCGGGCGCGAAAGAGGAAAATCGTTGAAGCAAATTCATGGGGCAATGATTGAAATCGTGGCGGAACGCGTCAAGGGCAAACACCCGCCGCGCCGACGCCGAAGCCGCATTTTGCTGCACTATTTTGACTTTTCCGCCCATTTTCGAAACCGCCCGCCCGTCGATGAATGCGGCGGACGCGGGGCTAATAAAGTTGCAAAAAAAACTTGCGCGGGAGGGGCAATAAGATAAAGTCGGATACTTTATTTTAGATTGGAGCGGCGCGACGGTCGCGCTGTCGACGACTAAATCAATAACAATCAACCCGTTTCCGCAAGGAAACGACCCAAGGAAAACAATGAACAACGTAATGGAAGAATTGCTGGCCAACAGCAGTTTTGCCGAACTCAAACAAGGCTCTATCATCAAGGGCAAAATCATCGAAATCCGCCAGAACGAAGTCGTAGTCGACATCGGCGGCAAAAGCGAAGGCGTCGTATCGGTAAGCGAATTTATCGACATCAACGACGTTCAGGTCGGTCAGGAAATCGAAGTTTTGTTGGAAAAACTCGAAGACCGCGAAGGCAATCCCGTAATCTCCTACGACAAAGCCCAGCAGAAGAAGAACTGGGAGGAAATCCTCGCCAACTGTCAGGAAGGCGCAATCCTCCCCGGGCGCGTCAAGGCGAAAGTCAAGGGCGGTCTCATCGTCAGCATCGGTGTAGACTCGTTCCTGCCCGCTTCGCAAATCGACGTCCAGCCCCCGAAGAATTTGGACCAGTACGTCGGACAGACCTACGACTTCAAAGTCGTTAAAATCAACGCCGAACGCAAGAACATCGTCGTTTCGCGCCGCGAACTCATCGAAGAACAGCGCGCCGAAAAACGCCGCAAGCTCCTTTCCGAAGTCAAGCCCGGCGACATTCGCAGAGGCGTCGTAAAGAACATTACGGACTACGGAGCGTTCATCGACCTCGACGGTCTCGACGGACTCCTCCACATCACCGACATGAGCTGGGGCAGAATCTCGCACCCCTCGGAAATGGTGAAAGTCGGCGAAGAAGTTTCGGTCATGATTATCGAAGTAGACCAGGAACGCGAACGCGTATCCCTCGGCCTCAAACAGACCACTTCGAACCCGTGGGAAAACATCGAACGCAAGTACCCCGTTGGCGCGCACGTCCGCGGCAAGGTTGTAAACCTCGTCAACTACGGCGCGTTTATCGAGCTCGAAGAAGGCGTGGAAGGCTTGGTTCACATCACGGAATTCTCGTGGACAAAGCGCATCACGAAACCCTCCGAAGTGCTTAAAGTCGGCGACGAAGTCGAAGCGGTTGTCCTCAGCATCGCAAAGGACGAACAGAAGATTTCGCTCGGTCTGCGCCAGCTCGAAGAAAATCCCTGGGAAATGGCCGTCCACAACTACCCCGTGGGCGCGCATGTCCGCGGCAAGGTTCGCAACCTCACAACCTACGGCGCGTTCGTCGAACTCGAAGAAGGCATCGACGGCATGGTTCACGTCTCCGACATGAGCTGGACGCGCAAAATCAACCACCCCTCGGAAATGCTCAAAAAGGGCGACGAAGTCGACGCCATCGTGCTCCTCGTCGATCCCGAAAACCAGCGCATTTCGCTCGGCATCAAGCAGCTCTCCGTCGACCCGTGGGAAGAAATCGATTCGCTCTTCAAAATCGGCGACTTGGTTAAGGGCAAGGTCAGCAAAATCACAAACTACGGCGCGTTTGTCGAACTCCAAAACGACATCGACGGTCTGGTTCACATCAGCCAAATCAGCGAAGAACACGTCGACAAGATTAAGGACCACCTCAAAGTGGGCGACGAAGTTACCGCCCGCGTCGTGAAAATCGACCGCGACGAACGCCGCATCGGGCTGTCCATCAAGGCCGCCCAGTACGACGCCGACAAGCTCGCGGAAGAAGTTGCGGCTTTCGAAAAAATCCGCAAAGACCAAGACCTCACCTCTCTCGGCGACCTCTTGGACGAAGCCACAAAAGAATAACGCAATTCTTTTTTGCAAAAGCCGCGCCCCAATCGGGCGCGGTTTTTTTGTGCCCGAACGCGGGAAATTACGCCCGCAGAAATCGGCATCGCACGTGCGCGGCATTGCACGCAGGCGGCGGAAACTTGTAAATAAACGGTTTTTCCATTTTCGGAATGCGATTCTTGTTGACCGCCCACGGCGGAAAAAATAATCGTTTCGGCATATGAAAACTCTAAAATATATGCTCTTGGGAGCGATGGCGGCTTTGCTTGCGGCGGCGTGCGTGCAGCAGCAACGCGCTCCGCGCAAAATCTCGGTTCAAATGTACACTACGCACGGCTACACGCTTGAAGAATCAATAGTCGGGCTGGCGAAGCTCGGCATAACGCGAATCGAAAGCACGCCGATTCAGAAAATCTCGAAAAAATTCGGGAACGCGCTTTTCAATCCCGACTCCACGCCCGAACAGCGCGAGTTCGTAAAAAAACTGCTCGCCGACAACGGCATGGCAATCACCACAATTTACTACATTCCGCCGAAAAACGAGGAACAGCTCGCAAAGCTCATGGAGTTCGGCAGGGAATTCGGGGTAAGGCTTTTCGTCGGAGAATCGCGCGAAGACATGCTCGACCTCTGGGAAAAATACTGCCGAAAATACGGGGCTAAAATGGCAATCCACTGCCACCAGCGCGGCTCGAACACGCCGTACTGGAACCCCGAAACCGTGCGCAAAATTGTGGACAAATACAAAAATATCGGCTTCTGCGCCGAAACAGGCGCGTGGTCGCGCTCCGGCATAGACCCGATTGCCGCGCTGAAAACCGCCGACGGCAAGATTTTCGCCCTCCACCTCAAAGACCAAAAAACTTTCGGCGACATCAACAGCCCAGGCGTAAACTACGGAACGGGCGCGCTCGACATGAAGGGCATTCTCGCCGAGCTTGACCGTCAGGGTTTCGACGGAGACTTCGTAATCGAACAGGGAGACGACCAGAAAAACGCTTTCGAAATAGTCAGGTTCAATGCCGAATGGCTCGAAAACAACTAAACGGCGACGCGGAATTTGCAGACGCGCGGGGCGGCACTCCGCGCTTTTTGTCTTTGCAGGCAAAGCGTCGGAGCGCAAAAAAAACCCGCGTGAAATACGCGGGCAGTGTCGCAAAAAATATCCGTTCCCCGAAAAAATTATTCTTCGTCGAACTTGCGGTTGAAAAGAGCCTCGATTTCGTCGAGCATAGAGTCGGCATCGTCTCCGCTTGCGATGAACTTGACTTCCGAGCCTTTGCCCGCGGCGAGCATCATCAGGCTCATGATACTTTTGCCGTTGACCTGTTCGCCGTCTTTTTCAACCCAAACTTCGCAATTCGCATACTTATTGGAAATGCGCACAATCATGGCGGCGGGACGGGCGTGTATTCCCATCTTGTTCTGTACGGTAAGGACTCTGGACATTTCTGTTTCCGGCATGATTAGTAAATTATTAAAACCACCATATTGCTTCGAGAAAAATCCTCGTCAAGTAAATTTTCTAAATTTTT
>JAJXPD010000301.1 GCA_021641325.1 Opitutales bacterium | reverse complement strand
TCAAGATTGTGGCTATCGCCGACCTCTTCCCCGACAGGCTCGAATACGCAATGAAGAGATTTGCGGGCTTCGAAAGCAAATTCGACTACTGCAAAGGGCATTTCGACATTCCCGCAAGCCGCCAATACGCGGGCTGGGACGCCTACAAGCAGCTCCTCGCCGACGCCGACGTCGATATCGTAATACACGCAACGCCCCCCGTTTTCCGCCCCCTCCACCTCCGCGCGATTGTGGAAGCCGGCAAGCACATGTTCGTTGAAAAACCCGCGTGCGTAGACCCCACGCAGGCTCGCGAACTCTACGAAATCGCGGATCTTGCCGACAAGAAGGGGCTGACGGTTATCCCCGGAGTTCAACGCCGCTTCCACCCCGGATACGTCGAGGCAATCAAGAGAATTCAGGACGGACAAATCGGCGACATCATCGCGGTTCAGGCGTACTGGCTCAACTCGCGCTTCTTCATTCAGGACGGCGGCAAGCTGCGCCTGCAAAACCCCGACCCCATGCAAATGGAATACCAAATCCGCAACTGGTTCATCTTCCGCTGGGCTTCGGGCGACTGCTACGTGGAACAGCACGTCCACAACCTCGACGTCGTGCGCTGGGCGCTCGGCAAAGACCCCGTGGAAGTCAACGGTCTGGGCGGACGCCGCTGGGACATTCCCTTCCCGCAGTACGGCGACAGATTCAGCCACTTCGCGGTCGATTTCGACTTCGGAAACGGCCTACACTGCGCAAGTTATAGCCGCCGCGAACAGAAGTCGAAAGACTACGTTCTTGAAAGATTCGTCGGCACAAAGGGCATTCTCGAAACGAACGAAAACAACATGCAGCGCATTACGGGCGCAAAGCCGTGGGAAGCCCCGAAGGGACTGCCGCACGCGCTCGTCGAAGAACACAGAGTGCTTCTCGACAGCGTCCGCAACAACAAGAAAATCAACATGCTGCGCGACATGGTTGGCTCGACGCTCATGGCGATTGCTGGCCGCGAAAGCTGCTATTCGGGCACAAACTTCAAATACGGCTGGATTAAGCAGAAGTCGAAATTGTCGCTCGCGCCCAAGGAATGGAAATTCGGAGTGCACGACATCGACCCGATTCCCCTCCCCGGCGAATACAAACTGAGCTAAACCCAGAGGAAAGCCGATTCAAACGAATCGGCGCTTCCGACAAA
>JAJXPD010000300.1 GCA_021641325.1 Opitutales bacterium | reverse complement strand
AAGGAGCGTCGCAAACGTTCGGTTGATGCGCTCGTTGAAGTCGGGGCTGCCGCCCGCATTTATTGCGACACCGACAGCGAGGGCGGCGGCCGCGACATGGGCAAGGCTCTCCGCGAACGCAAGGCGCAGGGATACACATTCCTGAAAATGGACTTGGGTATCGAACTGCTCATGGACGTCCCCGGCGCGCTTTCCGCTCCGCTCGGATTCCTCGAAAAAATGCGCGAATACAAAAAGACAGTATTCACAACCCCCCACGGCTCCATCGACCCCCGCGCAATGCGCGGAGAGGCGTACGACCTCTTCAACACGGCGCACCCGTTCACGGGTATCCACATCACGGAAACGGGTCTGGACTACCTCGAACAGTACATGGCGGAGTGCCGCGCGGAAGTCGGCTACGAAATTCCGCTCGCAATCGACCACCTCGGGCACATTCCCGTCGAGGACTGCATCAAGCTCGGCAAGAGGCTCGAAAAGTTCAACCTCGCGTGGATGGAAGACCCCGTTCCTTGGCAGTACACCGACCAGTACGTCAGAATGGCGAACGCCACCACAACTCCCCTCGGCACGGGCGAAGACATCTACCTTAAAGAAAACTTCATGCCCCTGCTGAAATCGGGCGCGTTGGCGGTTGTCCACCCCGACATTCTCACGGCGGGCGGCATTCTCGAAACGAAGAAAATCGGCGACCTCGCCGAATACTACCACACCGCGATGGCAATCCACATGGCGGAAAGCCCGATTGCGTGCATGGGCGCGGTTCACGTCGCGGCGGCTACGCGCAACTTCACGGCTCTCGAAGTCCACTCCGTGGACGTTCCGTGGTGGGACAGCCTCGTAAACGGACTCCCGAAGCCGCTCATCAAGGACGGCTACATCGACGTTCCGACAGCCCCCGGCTTGGGCATCGAATCTTTGAACGAGGAACTCATTCAGGAAAAGCTGCACGAAGATTTCCCCGAAGCTTGGGGCGATACTTCGCAATGGGACAAGGAATGGTCGAACGACCGCCGCTGGTCGTAGTCGGCGCTCCACGCGCGGGCGCAACGCGCCGCGCGGTACTTGCTATTACAAAAAAAGGACGGCATCGAAAGGTGCCGTCCGATTTTTTTGCAAATCAATCGACCGATTTTATCTCGAATTTTATCTCCCTGCCGAAGAGCCTGTGCAGGGC
>JAJXPD010000127.1 GCA_021641325.1 Opitutales bacterium | reverse complement strand
GCGCGAACGCCGCGTGTCCGAACTGGTCGTACTTTGCGCGCTTTTCGGGGTTCGACAAAATTTCGTAGGCTTCGGAAACCTGTTTGAATTTTTCCTCCGCCGCCTTGTCGCCCGGATTGTGGTCGGGGTGGTATTTGAGCGCGAGCTTGCGGTATGCCTTTTTAATTTCCTGCTCGGACGCGGTTTTTTCCACGCCCAAAACTTTGTAATAATCTTCTTCCGCCATAAAAAATTACTCCCTGCCGCTCGAAACGACGACGCTCGCGGCGCGGAGCAGCCTGCCGTTGAACGTGTAGCCCTTGCGGACAACCTTTATTACGCCGTTTTCGGGAACGTCCGCCGACGGCTCGTGCGAGACGCATTCCGACGTATTCGGGTCGAACGGCTTTCCCGCCGCCGCGATTTCCTCCACGCCGAAGTTCGCGAAGACTTTTTTAATCTGCGCGCTGACCATTTCGACGCCCGTGAGTATGTTTTTGGAATCGTCCGAGTTTTTCGCCGCGTCGATTGCCATGTCGAGGTGGTCGATTGACGGCAGCAACTCCTCGATGAGGGGTTGGAGGGCGAATTTTGCAAGCTCCTGCTTTTCGCGCTGGACTTTGCGGCGGTATGTGTCCAAGTCGGCTACGGCGCGAAGGTACAAGTCCCTGTTTTTCGCGGCGTCCGCCTGCGCCTTGTCAAGCTCGCCCACAATGTCGGCCATGTTCATCGACTGCTCCTCCGCGGCCATGTCCTCCGCGGCGCAGGATTCGGGTGTCGTCTGTGCTGGCTCTTTCGTTTCCGTATTTTCGGTTGAAGTGTTTTTTTCCTTTTTCATAAAAATTCAAATGGCGTTTATCGTAATTTTCCGTTCAAACTTAACGCGTTTTCGCCTTTTTCAAAGTTTTTTTTCGAGCATGCCTCGCAGCCTTTCCATGCCGCCCGCCAAATCCGAAAATTCGCCGTCGAGCTGCGCCTCGTACAGGGCGGAGAGTATTTTGCCGAACTCGCGCGAAGGCTTCATGCCAAGCCCCTGCAAGTGGCGTCCCATGACTATCGGCTTCGGGACGGAGTCGCGCACTTCAAGCTCGGCCGCGCGGGCGGAAATCCACTTGCCCTGCGGGGAGTCGTCTTTATATTCTCCCTCCCCGCGCCCGTTGCGGTCGGCGAAGTCCACGCGCACGAGCCTGTCTATCCGCCCCACTTTCCGCGCAAGGCGGCGAATGGCGGAGTCTCCCGCCTTAACGCGCCACAGGTCGAGAATCGCCATGTGCCGTTCTACGAGCGGCACGACCTCCTCAACGAGCGATTTTTCCCGCGTGAGCCGCGCCAAAAATTTGCGAGTGGGCTTCACGCCCAAAATGTCGTGCCCGTGCGAGTGGATTTTCCCGTCGTCGCCGAATGTCGTGCAAAGCGGTTTGCCAAAGTCGTGGCAGAGCACGGCAAGCCCCACGACCAAGTCCTCCCGCTCGTCGCCCGTTCGGGCCGACGCGTACGCGTCGAGCGCAAAGCCCGTGTGCGTGTAGACGTCGCCCTCGGGGTGCCAGTGCGAGTCCTGCGGGCAGCCGCTCGTTGCGGCGAGTTCGGGAAAATATTTCAGCCAGCCGCAGTCGCGCAGAAAATTCAGCCCGCGCGAAATTTTGCGCCCCTTCAAAATCAGTTTTTTCCACTCCCCGAAAACGCGCTCAATCGGCAGGTTTTCGAAGGGGATTTTCGAGCAAAGTTCGACCGTCTCGGGCGCGACCTCCATCGAAAACCGCGCCGAAAACTGCATCGCCCTAAGCACTCTCAGCGGGTCTTCCGAAAACCTGTCGGAGGTGTGCCGAAGCACCCCCCGCCGCAGGTCGGACTCACCCCCGTAGGGGTCTACTATTTTTCCGTCGAGCGGGTCGTACAAAACGGCGTTTATTGTGAAGTCGCGCCGTGCGCAAGCCTCCTCCGCCGACAGGTTCGGGTCGCACTCAATGTCGAACGCCCTGTGCCCCTCTCCCGTTTTGCGCTCGCGGCGCGGAATGCTTACGTCGATGTCGTAGCCTTTCAGAATCCAGACGCCGAAGCTCTTGCCGACTTTCTCTACGCGGAATTTCCGCGCGAGCATTTCCTCCAAAATCCGCGGCGGCAATCCGTAGACTTCTATGTCGAAGTCTTTGGGCGTCGCCCCAAAAAGGGCGTCGCGCACGCAGCCGCCGACAAAATACGCCCGACCGCCGAGTTCCCTCGCCGATTCGAATATGAACGCGCAAGCGTCGGCGTATTTCGGAGAAAGTTTAAGCATTTCCGATATCGTAGACCAGCAGTTTTCCGCCTGCGGGTTTCAGATAGTTTTCCACGAAATTTACGTGTATGGGGTGTTCGGCGTAGCGTTTAAGCCCCGCCGCGCCGTCCTCGAACGACACAACCAGCGCGTAGTCGAAAAAGTCGTCCACAACTGGGCGCGCGCTCGGAACGGGCGCGCCGATGTGCATGAACTTTACGCCGTCGATTTGTTTGAGCGTTTCAAGCCCTTCGAGTATGAGCGGTGCTTTCGACGCGTCGCGCGTGCGGAATATTACAACATGTGTTAGCATTGCATTTTCTATTTAAGATTGCCTTTTTGTACGCAAAACGAGCCGAATCAAAATTTTCGGCCCGCGCGCGGAAATGATTTTCCCCTCTATTTGGAGACTATCCTGAACAGTCTAAGACCCTTTGCGCCCTTCAAATCGAGCGTCGCGCCGTTGCGCTCCATCTTGATTCTTTCGGCGTCGGTGAGTTTCACCATCAGCGGCACGCCCGACGTAAATTCGCGCCGTTCGCCCGCCTGCATTGCGCCCGTATATAGCGGTTCGGGGTGTTTGCCGTCGTTCGTCTTAATGTCTTGGTAGACCAGAACGTATGTGTCGGCAAGAGCGGTCAGGGCAAGTTTGAGTTCGGGTGCGGAAACTTCGTTCATTGCCGCATTCGCCGCCGACGACACTGGCTGTGTTGCGATATTCCCGTTTATCGAAATGTCGGGGTTTTCCTCTGGGGCGCGTTTTGCGAACGTCGAGACTGCCAGAATTATCACGACTGCCGCCAGAATGACTGCGCCGAAAACGACCGCCATTTTGACGAACTTCTGCGAATTGTCGGGCGTGTCGGACTCCCTCTCCTCCTCCGCGTTGTCGAAAGATTCGAAGCGCGACTCCGTTTCCGACGGCGGCGGCGCAAACTCTTTCTGCGCCGATGTCGACACGTTTGACGCCACCGTCGCCATGCGCGACAAAATATTGACGCGCCGCCTGTCGTCGCCGCCAGCCGCCCGCGACGCCATTGCGTATTCGTCCAAAATCGCGTCCGCGTCGAGCTTCAAAAACGCCGCGTATATCCGCAAAAATCCGCGTTTGTATATCTCAGGAAGCTTATAGTTGAACTCGCCCGACTCCATGTTCTCTATGATGTCCGCGCGGAGTTTCGTGGCATCGGCCGCGTCACGCACCGATATCCCCATCGCTGTCCTCGCCTGCAACAATTTATCTCCTAAATTCTTCATCGTACCCCAATCAAACTACATTCTCCCCCACATTGCAAGCCCCAAATAAGCAGGCAAGCTGCCTGCACGGCATCGGAACTTCGTTCCTTTCGGTGGTTATGCGGCGCGGCTATAACCGCGCCTTTTCTGTATTAGTTCGTATTGCCTGCGGCAATTACTTGCGCTGGGAAACTTTTTAGCTTCGGAAGAAACAAATTTAAATAGACGCGCTTTGCGCGGAAAAGAAAAAGCGGAAATCCCAAAACTTGGATTCTCCGCTTTTTGTAAACTCAACTTTTCTCCCAGCGCATTCTAAAAAACTTCGTGCGCCAGCACTCTAATTTTAGGGGCGTTTTCACGCCCCGTCTTCGTGCGTGCGCTCATTTTAGGGGCGTTAGAGTGCCAGTATAAGGGCGGCTTTGCGCGCGGCACAGGGCGCGTAGCATACTTGGCGTATGTAAGCGGTCTGGGTCGCGCGTGAAACGCCCTTAGACTGGTGCTATAACGCCCCGTAAGAGTGGAGGATTTCCAGTACGTACATCTTGTGATAGGAGTGGTCGGGATACCATGTTTTCACCGCCGACTTGTCTATAAACGAATCCTCCGTCAGCATTTGCGCGTACATTTTGCGGCACTCAAACACTTCTCGCGCCTCTTCGAAAGTCGAGTTTCCAAGCTCCGTAAAATGCGGCGTCAATTTCGCCTCCGCGATTTTGTCGCAATCTCTGCCCGATTTCGAGCCGCAGATTTTCAGCGCGTCGCGGTATTTTTCGTCGAAGAACGAGAGCGTGAGCATGTCGTTCCTTTCGATAAATTCGTAGGTGTAGCGCGACGGACGCACGAACACGAACGCCGCCGGCTTGTTCCACATGAAGCCGAGTCCGCCCCAGCTTGCGGTCATGGTATTGAAGCCGTTTTTGTCGCCCGCGCTGACAAGCATCCACTGTCTGCCTATTTGCGTGAACGGGTTTAGAGTCAAATCGCGAATGTCTTTTTCCCTGAACATGCCCTTTATATCGGACAATCGCGCGGAATCGGCAATCATTTTTTCGGCGGAAAATACGCGACGTTCCGAATGCCGTCGGAAACTATTTCGCAGTCCGCGCCGTAGACTTCGCCCAGAAGCTCCGCCCGCATGGCGGACTCTGCCGAGCCGAACGACGAAATTTTGCCGTCTTTAAGAAGCGCGATTTTGTCGGCATACGCCGCCGCAAGGTTCGGGTCGTGGAGAACCGCCACGACCGCCGCCCCGCGCTCCGCGACTTCCCGCGCCGCCGACATCGCCGCGTGCGCGTGCGCGGGGTCAAGCCCCGCCGAAGGCTCGTCGAGCAGCAGCAGTTTGGGATTTTCGCCCAGTTGGCACAGCGCGCGGGCGAGCTGCACGCGCCGTTTTTCGCCGCCCGAAAGCTCCGAATATTTCCGTTTTTCGAAACCCGCAAGCCCCACCGATTCGAGCGATTCGGATACGTCCGCCGAAAGCCCCGACAGCCCGCCGCGCGAGTATCCGCCGAGAGCCACGACCTCCCCAACCGTGTATTCGAAAGTCAGCGGGCACTCCTGTTCGAGCACCGCCCGCATTCGAGCAAGCTCCCGCGCCGACAGCCCAGCGATGTCCGCGCCGCCGAGCATTACGCGCCCGACGTCGGGCCGCGCATATCCGCTTGCGATTTTCAGCAGCGAGCTTTTCCCCGCGCCGTTCGCGCCGAGCACCGCCGCAAACTCGCCCGCGCCCACGCGCAGCGACACGCCGTCGAGCACCCTGCGCCCGCGTCCGTACGCAAAAGACACGTTTTCAATAGCGAGCATTCGAAACTCCTTTCGACCTCAAAAGCGCGGCGAAAAACGGCGCGCCCATAAGGGCGGTGATTACGCCGATTGGAACGGGGTCGGTCTGCGAAAACGCGCGGGAAACGACGTCGGCGAGCACGAGCAGCGTTGCGCCACCCAACGCCGAAAGCGGCATGAGAAAGCGGTTGTCGGTGCCTACAACCATTCGCAAAACGTGCGGAACTACAAGACCCACAAAGCCGATTATTCCGCAAATGGAAACGCTCGCGGCAGTCATCACGGCGGCGGCGGCGATTACCGCAAAGCGGGCGCGGGAGACGTCAACGCCGCAGTCGAACGCGTTTTCCTCGCCGAGCAGCATTACGTTTAGCGGACGCGCCGCGCACAGCATTGCAATCCACGCGGGAACGCAGAGGGCGAACGACACCCCAAGCTCCTCCCAGCCGCAGCGTTCGAGCGAGCCGAGCGACCAGAACACGAAGCCCCTCATGCCCGCGTCGCGAACGGAGTACATGAAAAATCCGACGAGCGCGCCGCAAAACGCGTTTACCGCAATGCCCGCCAAGAGGGTCGAGACCGCCGACATTTTCGAGCCTGAATGTCCGACAGCGCAGACCGCGACGGCCGCCGCAAGCCCCACAGCCAACGCGCCGATTTCGACGCCGAACGCCGACGGGAAAAACGAAACAGCCAAGACCGCCCCCAACGCCGCGCCCGACGACACGCCCGTAATTGAGGGGTCGGCGAGCGGATTTCTGAAAAGGCTCTGCATGCCCGCCCCCGCGAGCGCAAGGCTTGCGCCCGAAAGCACCGCCGCCGCAAGGCGCGGAAGCCTTATTTGCCACACTACGAGATTTGCGGTTTCGTCGGAAGACTGCAAAAACAGCGCGGAGAGGACGTCGGCGCACGAAAGCCCACCCGACCCCGAACAGAGCGACGCCGCCGCCAACGCGGCGAATGCGAGCGTCAAAACCGCAAATGCCCCCGCTTTCATGAAAAGCGGAACGCCGTTTTAGCGGCGCGGGCCGAAGCTGCGGCGCGGAACTGAACGCGGAGCGTCGGCGTTTTTGAGCCTGTAAACGATGCGGGCCTTTTCCAAGTCCTGCGGAGTCATTTCCATTTTGACCCTGTCGCCGACAGTCAGTTTGATGAAATTTTTGCGGAGCTTGCCCGATA
>JAJXPD010000126.1 GCA_021641325.1 Opitutales bacterium | reverse complement strand
AATTTTTCAAAAATCCCGTGGGGTATTCGCTCGAAAGCCCGACGTTTTCGTGGAAACTCCCTGTCGGCGAAAAAAACGCAGTCCAAACCGCCTACCAAATTACGGTGATGAAAACGCCCGACGGCAGGGGCGAAATCCCCGTGTGGGACAGCGGAAAGGTGCTTTCGTCGCAGTCGGTGAAAGTACCCTACGGCGGCAAGCCGCTTTCCTCGCGAGAACGCCTCTACTGGCGCGTCCGCTACTGGGACGCCGACGGCAACTCGTCGGACTGGTCGGACGCAAATTTCTTCGAAGCGGGGCTTTTGAACAATTCGGACTGGTTGGCGAAATGGATTTTCTCGCCCGATCCGCGCATTTCAAAAACGGTTAAAATAAACCGCCCCTCGCACAAAAACGAACACGTTGCAGACTACCTCCCGCCGACCTACCTACGAAAAGAGGCGGACTTCGGCAAGAAAATAAAGTCGGCGCGCCTCTACGTCGCAAGCCGCGGCATTTTCCAATTCTACATCAACGGCAAGAAAGTCGGCAACGACTTCTGGGGCACGGGCTGGACAGACTACAAGACAAGAATCCAAACCAACACCTACGACATCACGAAAATGCTCTGGCGCGGCAAAAATACCTTCGGGGCAATAATCGCCGACGGCTGGTATTCGGGCAGAATGAGCTCCGACAAAAAATCGCGCGGCTTCTACGGAGACCGCCCCGAAATCCTCGCGCAAATCGAAGTCGAATACGCCGACGGCTCGCGCGAAACGGTGGCGACCGACGCCTCGTGGAAATACTCCTTCGGCGCGATTCTCTACTCAGACATCTACGACGGCGAAGCCTACGACGCCCGCAGGGAAATGCCCGACTGGAACAAAAACGGCTTCGACGACTCCGCTTGGAAAACGCCCGCCGAAAAGAACGTAGAGGCAAAGCCGCTTCTCGAACCGCGCCGCAACCAGCCGATTGTCATAAAAGACATTCTCACGCCCGTTTCCGTCAGGAAAGTCGCAAAGGGCACATACATTTTCGACCTCGGGCAGAACATCGCGGGCTGGGCGCGGATAAAAATTCCCGCCCGCTACGGCAAAACCGTAAGACTGCGCTTCGCCGAAATGCTCCAGCAAGACGGCACGCTATACACCGACAACTACCGCTCCGCGCTCTCGGAAGACTTCTACACAAGCGCGGGCGGAATCAGACCCGACGAATGGGAGCCGCTCTTCACCTACCACGGGTTCAGATACGTGGAACTCAGCGGGCTCTCCGACGAAATCGAGCCGCAGACGGACTGGGTAAGCGGCGTCGTGCTCTACAACGACATGCCCGATACAGGCTCGTTCTTCTGCTCGAAGCCGAAAATCAACGCCCTCCAAAACTGCATACGCTGGGGACAGCGCGCAAACTTCTTCTCCACGCCCACAGACTGCCCGCAGCGCGACGAACGCCTCGGCTGGACGGGCGACGCGCAGGTGTTCGTTCCCACCGCCGCGTTCAACATGGACGTCTCGGCGTTTTTCACAAAGTGGACGCTCGACCTCGCCGACTCCGCAAAGAAGTTCGGCGCGCCCGCGGCAATCGCGCCCGCGGTGTTCGGGGCGCAGGGCAGAGCGGCTTGGGCGGACGCAATCGCAATCTGCCCGTGGGAAATCTACGCGGCTTTCGGCGACAAAAAAATTCTCGAAAACAACTACGAGGCCATCGCCAACTGGGTTGAATACATGAGGAAAACCTCGAAAGACCTTATCCGCCCCGACGCGGGCTTCGGCGACTGGCTGCAACCCAACGGCAAGCCGAACCCCGCCCACTCCGACGCTCCCAGAGACCTCATCGGCACGGCGTATTTTGTCCGCAGTACGGACATCGCCGCAAAAGTTGCGAAAATCCTCGGCAAAGACGCCGACGCAAAACGCTTCAAAAAGCTCGCCGACGACGTGCGCGCCGCATTCGTCAAGGCCTACGTCTCGCCCGACGGCACGGTGAAAAGCGACAGCCAGACGGCGTACCTGCTGACGCTCGCATTCGACATCGCCCCCGAAACCTCGCGCGAAAAAATCTTCGGAAAACTCGTTTCGGCAATCGCGCGCGACGGATACAGGCTCAACACGGGCTTTGTGGGAACGCCGCTGCTCAACCCCGTCCTCACGCGATTCGGCAGAATGGACTTGGCGTACAGGCTCGCCAACAACGAAGGCTATCCGTCGTGGATATTCCCGATTAATCAGGGCGCAACCACAATGTGGGAACGCTGGAACAGCTACTCGCACGAAAAGGGCTTCGGCTCGGCGGGCATGAACTCGTTCAACCACTACGCATACGGGGCAATCGGACAGTGGCTCTACAAAGACGTTGCGGGCATTTGGCGCGACGAAAACGCCCCCGGCTACAAAAACATACTCTTCCAGCCCAAGCCCGGCGGCGGCTTCACGTTCGCAAACGCCACGCACGAAACCCCCTACGGAACGGCGTCGTCATCGTGGAAAATCACCGACGGCGTAATGGAGTGGACGGTGGTAATTCCGCCGAACGCAACGGGCAAAATCACATTCCCCACACGCAACGCAAACAGCATTCGCGTAAACGGACGCCCGCTCGCAACAAGTGCGCTGACATTCGACGACGGCTTCCCGACAATCGAAAATGCGCCAAGCGGCACTTACGAAATTCTCCTTCGCCCCCACTGCGCGGGCGAACCGCGCAAAGCCGCAAAATAGCGCGACGCAAACTCCGAAAACAAAGACGGACTCTCCCGCAAAGGGCAGTCCGTCTTTTATTATATACAAAACGCCCAATGCCGACACGCTCCGCGCGAAACGCATAAACAAAACCCGCGGGCAAAAAACGCCGAAATTTCAAAGCCCGCCGCGTCTCCGACCAAGCCCGCCGCGTGGGCGATTGAAAACATCGCGCAACCGCGCACGCCGCTATTTTGCGGAGGTAGGCACAAGAGATTTCGAATACGGCTGCGGAGCTTCGTCCTCGGCGGGGATTATCTTTCGCGCCCGAAGCTCCTCTTTCGATACGGGGGTGAGGTAGAACTCTTCGGACTCGTTCGTGGGGAATGGCGTTTTTATGGGGGCGGCAAAATCTATCACCTCGTCAACGGTCTTGCCGTCGAGCATTTTTGCGACATCGGTCTCGGTGAGTTTTTTCTGCTCGGCGTCGTACATGATTTTCGCGACCGCGGCGGAAAAGCGGCGTTGCTTGTCGAGCGACACGCCTATGAGCATTCGCCCGACGCTCGCGTTGAAAGACTCCGCGCTCTTGCCGTCAACGCGCTTGGCAGTCCCTCTGAGCTGGGGAGTCATCGACTTTGCGAGGGCTACGATTTCGTCGGCGGTCTTGCCGTTGACAAGCTCGACATATTTTTTGTGCGCGGCGGTCTCGCCGTATTTCTGCGAAAGCACGACGCCGATTGTCGCCATTGCGGAGGCGAACGCCTGCTGCTGCCCGTCGTTTTCGATGGCGGTCAATGCCTCGAAGAACGTCTCCTGCAATTTTTCGTTCGAGCTTGCGTCTATTTTCTTCGCCACGCCGAACGCCGACACTGCGGCGGAAAAAAGCAGTATAAATGCCGACAAAACCTTTTTCATGTTTGCGATGTTTATAAAATTGACACGAAAGGCAAACGTAAATTACCTTTAAGACATGAAGAAATATCTGTTGGTTTTAACGGCAATTTTTGCGGTCTCCGAAGTGTTCGCGCTCGGATTCTCCACTGTAATCAAGGGAAAATCGGGAAAATTCTCGACCTGCGAATGGGAGTCAGACCCCCACAACAACCCCGTCCCGATGAAGGGCAAACCCGGTCGCAAAGACTATGTTTGGCTGAAAACCAGAAACAAAGACTTTGTAATCGACATGCCCGTCGAATGCAGAGGGCTTTCCGTAATGTACGACACCCGCGCGGTAATGGACGGCAAAAAGCTCACCACAAAAGAGATTTACTTCAACCACGGCGGCTGGACAAAGTCGGTAAACTTCCTGAAATTGCGCAAGAGCCAAGTTGCGCTCAACGGCTCGCTGCAATTCTCGGTTTGGGAAAAATGCAAGGAAATGGGAAGCAGCACCCTCTATTTGGAGGACACAAAAATGGACATGACAGGCAACATCATGTTCACAATGCCCGCAATATACGTCAAGCCCGTAAAAAACCACTCTGGCGCGACGATTGACCTCACGGGCAACTCGCAAATCAACGCCAAGGGCGAACTTGTGCTCGACTCCATCATGGCGGAAATGCCCGATCTCCACTTCCGCCTCGTCTTCAACGAAAAGGACGGCAAAATGCCGTCGATTTCGGTCAAGAGCGCGAATGTCTCGAATGCGGAGCTTAAAGTAAACGTAAAGGGAAAGCTCAAAAAAGGCGTCTACCCGCTCTTGGCAAGCACGGGAAAAAAAGCCCCCGCGGGCAAATTCCGCTCGATAACGTTCAACGGCAAAAACGTTTCGCTCGGCTCGACGACGGCGCAGGGCGGGCTTGACTACACAATCAAGCTCGGCTCGCTCGACGGCAAAAGCCAGAAAGACTACATTCTGGAAGTCAAGTAGCCGCAAACGGAAATTAAGAACCGCACGCGCCGCAAAACACGGCGCGTTTTTTTGCGCCCAGCGCGCGGCTGAAAAGCGGGAAACACCCTTTCCGCCGACGCGTTGCGGACAAACCGCCACACCCGACCCCTACTGCGCTATTTTTTTACTTGACTTGAAAGAATATAGATAGAATTATTTGACACAGACTCGGAGTGGGCTTTGCCCGCTCTTTTTTGTCTACACGCAAAAATACCGAAAATTACACAATTAAATCCCGAAAGAATATAATATGAGCAACAGCAGCGAAATTTTGGCAATTCTCGAATACATGGAAAAAGAGAAGCAGATAAGCCGTCAGGACATGATTGAATCAATCGCGGCGGCAATCAAAAATGCTGCCTCCAAGAGCGCGCATGCGGGATACGACCTTAAAATCGACATCAACCCCAAGTCGGGCGCGCTGAAATCGTGGGCGCTGCTTACGGTAAGCGACAGCGTCGCAGACCCCGCAACGCAAATCCACATCGACAAGGCGAAACTCATCAAGCCCGACGCCCAAATCGGCGACGTCATCGAACGCGAAATAGACCTTTCCAACCTCGGACGCATCGCGGCAAAGAACGTATACCAGAGCATAATCCAGAAAGTCCGCCAGTTCGAAAAGGAGAGAATTTTCGACGACTATAAAGACGTTGTGGGCGACATCGTATCGGGCACAGTCCGCCGCCGCGAAAAGGGCGCGTTTGTCGTGGATCTCGGCAAGGCCGAGGCTATCATGCCCAAGCGCGAATGCGTCCCCGGCGAAGACTACGGCGCGGGCGAAAGAATCCGCTGCCTGCTTCTGGAAATAGACAACTCGCCGCGCGGCCCGGAAATTATCCTCAGCCGCGCAAGCTACAAATTCGTGCGCAGACTTTTCGACTTGGAAGTCTCGGAAATCGCCGACGGCTCGGTCAAGATTGAGGCAATGGCGCGCGAACCCGGCTACCGCACGAAGATTGCCGTAAGCTCCGCAGACCCCCGCATCGACCCCGTGGGCGCGTGCGTCGGCGCGGGCGGCTCGCGCGTGAAGAGCATTGTCAGAGAGCTTAACGGCGAGAAAATCGACGTCATCAAATACTCGCCCGACCCGATTACACTCTTGGAAGAGTGCATTAAACCCGCAGTCGCAAAGAACGTAAAGGTGGACAATTTCAACAAAATCATCTCGTTCGAAGTGTCCGAAGCCGACCTCTCGGTGGTAATCGGGAAGCGCGGCTCGAACGCGAAACTCACGTCGCGCCTGTTGGGCTGGAAGCTCGACGTCGTAAAAGAGGCGGCGGAAGTTGCGGGATTCGACGAAAAGATTGTGCAGGCGGCGGAATCGCTCGCAAAGGCGTTGCCGACGCTCTCGTTCGAAGAGCTTTGCATGCTCGTAGACAGGGGCTTCACCACCCTCGAAGCTTTCGAAGGCGCGGAAGCGCACGACCTCGTGAATGTCGGCTTTGACGAAGCCGAAGCCGCAAAAATCATCGAAGCGGTAAGACAGCATCAGGCGCAATAGAACTTTGCGGAAAAGAACAAGTAAAAAACAGGGCTATAAATGAGCATCAGAATACACGCCTTAGCCAAGGAACTAAACATACCGAGCAAAGAGCTGATTGATTTCATCAACCAGCGCAAAGACAAATACGGCTTGGAGATTAAAACGTCGTCCAACGCAATCGCGCCCCTGTATGCCGAAGAAATAGCCAACGACTACAAAGCAACCGCGACGGCGGCAAACGCAAAGCCCGAAGCCGCCGCAGACGCCGCTCCCGCGCCCGAAAAGGCGGAAGAACCTAAAAAGGTCGTAAAGACTGCGGCGGAAGTCGAAGCCGAAAAGAAGGCGGAGGAAGCCGCAAAAAAGGAGGAGGCCAACCCCGCCCCCAAAGCGGAGGAAC
>JAJXPD010000125.1 GCA_021641325.1 Opitutales bacterium | reverse complement strand
TGCGCGATAGTCTTGCCCTCCTCTTCGTCGGCGGAAAGGTATTCGATTTTGTCGAGCACCCTGCCCTTTTCGACCTTGCGGTAGGGCGTTTCGATAAAGCCGAACTCGTTGATTTTCGCGTAGCACGAAAGCGAATTGATAAGACCGATATTCGGACCTTCCGGCGTTTCAATCGGGCAGATTCTGCCGTAGTGCGTCGCGTGAACGTCTCGGACTTCGAAGCCCGCGCGTTCGCGGCTCAAACCGCCCTGACCCAGAGCCGAAAGACGGCGTTTGTGGGTGAGTTCCGAAAGCGGATTGATTTGGTCCATGAATTGCGAGAGCTGGTTTCTTGCGAAGAAGTCGCGGATAACCGTCGTCATCGCCTTCGTGTTCACGAGACGCTGGATTGTCAACGATTCCGTGTTCTGTTCCGACGCGTTCATGCGTTCGCGCACGAGCTTTTCGGTACGCGCCAAGCCCATTCTGCACTGGTTTGCAAGAAGTTCGCCCGCAGTTCTTACGCGGCGGCTGCTCAAATTATCGATGTCGTCGATAATTCCCTGACCTTTTTTAAGTTTGCAAAGGTATTTTGTGCCCGCAACGATGTCTTCGCTTGTGAGAACGCGGGTTTCGAGCGGCGTGTTCAAGCCGAGCTTCTGGTTGATTTTGAAGCGGCCGACCCTGCCCAAGTCGTAGCGTTTCGGGTCTTTGAGTGTGCGGCGGATGAGCGCACGCGCGTTTTCCACATTGACGGGTTCGCCGGGGCGCAGCTGCGTGTAGATGTACTTCAACGCGCCCTCTTCGTTCTTCGTCTTGTCTTTCTTGATTGCGCGGACGATTGCGCCGTCGTCGACGGTAGTGTCGATAACTTTAAATTCTTCGATGTTTGCCGCCTTGAATTTCTGCACCGCCATCGTTGTGAGCGTTTCGTACTGTTTGAGGAGCACGATGCCCTTGTCGGGGTCGGTAACAGGCTCGGCGAGAACGTATTGCGAAATGTTCTCCATCTGCAACGCGCGCTTTACCGACATATCTTCAACTTCGTAGAAAAGCTTGACGATTTCGGGGTCGGAGCTGTGTCCGAGAGCGCGGAGGAGTGTCGTGATAAGGAATTTCCTGCGGCGGCGGCGGCGGTCGATATAGACGTAAAGCAGGTCGTTCTGGTCGAACTGAACTTCAACCCATGTGCCGCGGTCGGGAATGAGGCGGAACGAATAGAGCATTTTGTCCGAGCTGTGCATCGTTTCTTCGAAGCAAATGCCGGGGCTGCGGTGCAACTGGCTGACGACAACGCGTTCCGCGCCGTTGACGATAAAGCTGCCGCTTTGGGTCATCATATTGATGTCGCCCATGAAAATTGTGTCTTCTTTTGTGGAGTCGCCCGAGACGAGGCGGAATTTTACATGCAAAGCCACGGAGTATGTGGTGCTTTCCTTTATGCACTCAACTTCCGTCTGCTTAGGCCCTACCAAATCGTAGGAAACGTATTCGAGTCTGTGCTTGCCGTCGTAGCTTTCTATGGGGAATACCTCGCTGAAAACGGCGTGAAGACCCACCATTTTTCTCTTGGAGGGGGGCACGTCTTTTTGGAGAAAATCAGCATAAGAATTGAGCTGATTCTCAATGAGATTGGGAAGCGGTATCACTTCCTTGAGTTTTCCAAAGTTTTTTCGCTCAGACATTTTTGTGGAATTTTGTTTTTTTTCGCCCTCTGCAAAATCCGTTTTTCCAAAAACCGAGTGTCGGGCGCTTCCGCGCAAATTCGAAATCCGGATTCAAAAAGAACTTATCCCCGTTATTACGCTTCGGGATATTTTAAGCGGAAAAAGCGGACAGCCGCGACGCCGATTTTATTCGGCATCGCGGACTCTCCGCGAAAATTACGGTTGAATAATCAAACCTATTACTTGACTTCAACTTCCGCACCCGCGTCCTTGAGCTTCTTAGCCAATTCCGCAGATTCGTCTTTGTTGACGCCTTCTTTGACGGCCTTCGGAGCGCCTTCGACGAGCGCCTTGGCTTCCGCCAAGCCCAAGCCCGTGATTGCGCGGACTTCCTTAATGACCGCAATCTTCTTGGCGGGGTCAACCGCTTTGAGGATAACGTCGAACGAGTCCTTTTCTTCAGCCGCAGGAGCAGCCGCGCCGCCCGCTACTACCGCCACGGGAGCAGCCGCGCTAACGCCCCATTTTTCTTCGAGCTCCTTAACGAGAGCCGCCGCGTCAACAACCGTGAGGCTGCTGAGCCATTCGATAACCTGATCTTTTGTGATGTCTGCCATTTTATTTGTCTCCTTTGGACACTTAGCATTCCTTGCGGAATATTTAAGGGGTATGTCCCCCTAAGTTTGTCCTTTCAGTTGTTTTTGGTTTGCCCTCCGCTCCATGCAAACCTGTGCGGAAGGCTAAATTTTGTTTTCAAAAATTCGGAACGCAAAGCGCGTCCCGAAGTCCGACTACGCCTGAGCCTCTTCTGCGGGCGCGCCGCCTTCCTTTTCGAGCTTGCAGAATATGACGCGAACCATCTGGCTTGCGGGCGTATTGAGCAGCGAGAGGAACTTTGCGCGGAGTTCGGGAAGGCTCGGGAGGCTGCCGAGGTATTCGACGTCCTCTTTCGACATAACCTTCTCGCCCATGATGCCGAGCTTGATTGTCGAGTTTTCGCGGGTCTTGAAGAACGCAGAAATCGCCTTCGCAACGGCTGCGGGGTCTTCGCCGCCCGTTACAACGCCGGTCTGGCCTTCGAGAGCGGAGTCCATCGAGGGAAGTCCGAGCTCTTTCGCGGCGATTTTAATAATCGAATTCTTCGCGACGTGGTATTCCGCACCGACTTCCGCCAACGCCTTGCGGAGTTCCGCGGCGTCCGAAACCTTAACGCCCGTGAAGCTTACCAGAAAAACGTGTCCGGCAGCCGAAAGGCGGTTGCGAGCTTCTTCTACGAGAAATTTCTTTTCGGGTCTCATTGTGAAAAACTCTCCTTATTGTGCGACTTCGCTCAGCGCGATTTTCACGCTGGGGCTCATTGTCGAGCTGATTGCGATTGAGTTGATGAACTTGCCCTTGATTGCCTCGGGACGAGCCGCAACAACGCTGTCGAGAACGACCTTCGCGTTTTCGGCGAGCTTTTCCGTCGCAAAGCTGCGCTTGCCGACTACTACGCTCATGTTCGAGGTTTTGTCCATCTTGAATTCTACACGACCAGCCTTGACTTCCGCGATTGCCGAAGCAACGTCGTCCGTAACCGTGCCGCTCTTCGGGTTCGGCATGAGGCCTTTCGGACCGAGAACGCGCGCAACCTTGCGGACTTCCTTCATAGCCGATGTCGTAGCGATTGCGACGTCGAAATCGAGGAAACCTTCCGAAACCTCCTTGATGAGATCTTCGAAACCTGCTTTGTCCGCGCCGGCGTCGAGTGCCGCCTGGGCGTTTTCGGTAAAGACGATTACCCTTACCTTTTTGCCGCTGCCGTTGGGCAGACGAACCGTTCCGCGCACCATCTGGGTGCTCTGTTTCGGGTCGACATTCAAACGGAAGGAAATTTCCACCGTTTCGTCGAAGCCCGCTTTCGGCATAGCCTGCAACGCGCTTACCGCGTCGGCAAGGCTCAAAGCCGCTTTCGGGGCGGCGTCAGATGCCTGTCTGTATCTTTTGCTTCTTTTTACCATGACTTTTTGTCTCCTGCTATTGCAGTGCGGTTGTTGTTTGTTTAGACACTTTCGCGCCTCCCGATAAATTCGTTCGGCGCGAATGCGAAAAAAAGAATTAGTCTACGACTTCAATACCCATCGAACGCGCGGTGCCTTCGATAATCTTGACCGCCTGTTCGGGGCTTGTCGCGTTAAGGTCTTTTTCCTTAATCTTGACGATTTCCTTGATTTGAGCGCGCGTTACTTTGCCGACCTTGTCGGTGTTGGGCTTTGCGCTCGCCGTTTCGATTTTCGCGGCCTTTTTGAGAAGAACCGCAGCCGGCGGGGATTTGAGAATGAACGTGAAAGACTTATCCTGATATACGGAAATGACCACGGGGAGAATCATGCCCGCCTGGTCCTTCGTCTTAGCGTTGAACTCTTTGCAGAAGCCCATGATGTTCACGCCCGCCGCACCGAGTGCGGGACCGACGGGGGGAGCGGGGTTAGCCGCGCCCGCGGGGAGCTGCAACTTAATTTCTTTTACTACTTTTTTTGCCATTTTAGTTCTCTTTTCTTATAAGAATTTTACTGCCGAGGCTGTGCGTAAAATGCGTTGTTTTAGTCTTCGATGTCGGCCCTCGATACCTGCGAGTATTCAAGCTCGACCGGCGTGAACCTGCCGAATATCGAAACGCTGACTTTAAGCTTGCCGCGCTCCGCATCGACCTCTTCGATAACACCGGTAAGACCGAGGAACGGACCTTCGTGGATTTTGACCGATTCCCCGACATTGAAGCTGATTTTCGGACGTTCCGTGCCTTCCGACTGCGCCATCTGCGCAAAAATGCGGTCGACCTCCGCCTGACGGAGCGGAACGGGGCGTTCGCCGCCCATGAAATTGATTACACCGTTGATTCCGCGGACGAAATACCACGGTTTTTCCAAAAAGTTTTCGTTTTCGTCGAAAAGCTTTACCCGAACGAAAATATAACCGGGGTAAAGTTTGCGTGCTCTGGATACCTTGTTGCCGTTCTTGATTTCCGACACGCGTTCTTCGGGCATCAAAATATCGTCCTTCGATATGTACGCGCCCATGTCCTCAACGTCAATCATGTGTTTGAGGGTTTCGACCGCCTTCTTTTCCATATTGGAACGCGTCTGCACCGCGTACCATCTGCGCGTGTCCTGTGTGTCAGATTCCATGTGCCCGCCTTATTTTCCGCCCTTGACAAACCAAGTGAGCAAGTCCACGACGTTGTAAATGGCAAAGTCCGCAAGCGCTACAAACGCGCCCAGCAGACCCAATGCAACAAATACGACTATCACGGAGTTGACAAGTTCGGGGCGCGTCGGCCACGAAGACTTTTTCAGCTCCACGACTGTTTCCTGATAAAACTGTCTGATTTTGCGGAAAGGATTGGTCATCTTTTTTGTGCGGTTTAACCGCGAAATGTGTTAAATTAAAAGAACAACAGGGAAGGAGGGACTCGAACCCCCAACACACGGTTTTGGAGACCGTTGCTCTACCAATTGAACTACTTCCCTAAAATTGTTGTCCGTTTTGTCCGCCGCCCCGCGATTTTATTCGGGAGCGTATCGGACATCAAAGCCGAAAGGCCGTAAAAGACCTTTCGGCGATTGAATCAACCGCTAATTAAGCGATGATTTCCGAGATACGACCGGCACCGATTGTGCGGCCGCCTTCGCGGATAGCAAAACGCTGACCTTTTTCCATAGCAATCGGCTTTTGGAGGTCGATTTCGATGGAAAGGTTGTCGCCGGGCATAACCATTTCGACACCTTCGGGGAGTTTGCAAACGCCCGTGACGTCGGCAGTACCGAAGAAGAACTGCGGACGGTAGTTGGTGAAGAACGGAGTGTGGCGGCCGCCTTCGTCCTTGGTGAGGACGTAAATTTCAGCCTTGGCCTTCGTGTGGGGAGTAATCGAGCCGGGTTTCGCGATAACCTGACCGCGCTGCACCTGATTCTTTTCGATACCGCGGAGGAGGAGACCGACGTTGTCGCCCGCCTGACCTTCGTCGAGAAGCTTGCGGAACATTTCGACGCCCGTTACGGTCGTCTTCTTGGTGTCGCCGAGACCGATGATTTCGACTTCGTCGCCGACGTGGATTTTGCCGCGTTCGATACGACCCGTAGCAACCGTACCACGACCCGTGATGGAGAACACGTCTTCAACCGACATCATGAAGGGCTTGTCGACAGGGCGTTCGGGTTCGGGGATTTCAGCGTCAATAGCGTCCATGAGCTGGTTGATGCTGTTTACGCCGAATTCAGTGCCTTCGAGAGCGCCGAGAGCCGAACCGCGAATAATCGTGGTTTCGTCGCCCGGATACTGGTACTTGTTGAGGAGGTCGCGGACTTCCATTTCGACGAGTTCGAGAAGTTCGGGGTCGTCGAGGAGGTCGCACTTGTTGAGGAAAACTACGATTTTCGGAACGCCGACCTGACGGGCGAGCAGAATGTGTTCGCGAGTCTGGGGCATCGGGCCGTCAGCCGCGCTGACAACGAGGATAGCGCCGTCCATCTGGGCAGCACCGGTAATCATGTTCTTGACGAAGTCGGCGTGGCCGGGGCAGTCAACGTGAGCATAGTGGCGGGTGGGAGTTTCGTATTCGACGTGCGCGACGGCGATAGTAACAGTCTTGGAAGCGTCGCGAACAGTGCCGCCCTTAGCAATGTCCTGATAGGACTTAAATTGAGCCAGGCCCTTGTCCGACTGAACCTTCAAGATTGCGGTCGTGAGTGTAGTTTTACCATGGTCGATGTGACCGATGGTGCCTACGTTTACGTGTGGTTTCGTTCTGACGAATGATTCTTTCGACATGGTTCTTTCGG
>JAJXPD010000299.1 GCA_021641325.1 Opitutales bacterium | reverse complement strand
CTTTCGTTTTCGCCCGAACTTTTTTTCAAAATCGAATGCGGCAAAATTTCGGTGTCGCCGATGAAGGGCACGGTTCCGCGCGGAGACACGCCCGAAGCCGACGAACGCAACGCCGAATTCCTCAAAACCGACGAGAAAAACCTCGCCGAAAACCTCATGATTGTCGACCTCATGCGCAACGACCTCTCGCGCGTTTCCGTCGCGGGAAGCGTTGAGGTTGAAAGCATGTTCGACGTCCGCGCCCTGCCGACAGTCCACCAGATGACATCCACGATTTCCGCAAAACTCGCCCCGAACGCGGGCACATTCGACATCTTCGAAAGCATCTTTCCGTGCGGGTCGATTACGGGCGCGCCGAAGCTCTCGACAATGCGGATTATCGAGCGGCTCGAAAAGTCGCCGCGCGGAGTGTACTGCGGCGCAATCTGCCTGTTCTCGCCCGAAAAAACCGTTTGCAGCGTGCCGATTAGAACCCTCGAACGCCGCGCGGGCGAGCCGCGTTTCAAGTACCGCGTGGGCGGCGCGGTCGTGTGGGACTCCACCGCCGACGGCGAACGCGCGGAGACCGCCGCAAAATCCGAATTCATAAACGGACGCTTCGGGCTGATTGAAACAATGCGCGTCGAAAACGGCGTCCCCCGACATTTCGAACTGCACGCAAAGAGGCTCGAAAACTCCGCGCGGGGGCTTGGCTTTGCGTTCGACGCCGACGCCTTCCGCGGGATTGTCCCCGAACGCGACGGCATAATGCGTGTCGAGCTTTCGCGCGGAGGCAAACTTTCGGTTTCGTACCGAAAACTCTCCGAATGCGCGTCCGACAAAATCGCGGTTTCCGACGTCCGCGTGGATTCTGGAAACTCGCTTCTGCGCCACAAAACGACAAAACGCGCGTCGTTCGACGCCGCCGCAAAAAAGGCCGCCGCCGAAAATCTCTACGACGCGCTAATCCTCAACGAGCGCGGCGAAATCACGGAGGGTTCGCGCACGAACATAGTCGTCGAAAAAGACGGAAAACTGTTAACGCCGCCGCTTTCGTGCGGAGTTCTCGACGGCGTGATGCGCCGCGCAATGTCCGAAAAACTCGCCGAAAAACCCCTGTTTCCCTCCGACCTCGAAAACGCCGACAAAATCTTCTGCATCAATTCCGTACGCGGAATTAAGCGGGTATATCTTGCGTAATCATGCGCAATATATTATGAAT
>JAJXPD010000124.1 GCA_021641325.1 Opitutales bacterium | reverse complement strand
AAGTCTATCGGCGCGGGTTTGTCAACATTTTCGGGCGGGCATGCGCCGATTGCCGCCCGCGTGCGCAAATATGGCTTGCTTTTCGTTGAAAGAAGTCTAAGCCCTAATATCCGAATATTATTACGCGGTCGGAAAGTCGGGCGTTTTCAGGCTTTGATTCAGCCGCGGCACGGAAATTCGGATTTATTATGAATTGGCTATCGACTCTGTTTTTCGGAACGGGAATCGCGCACAGCGTTCTCGTTCTTGCTATCGTCATTGCGCTCGGCGTGGTTTTTGGCAAGGTGAAGGTGGCGGGCATTTCGCTCGGCATCACTTGGATTTTGTTCGTGGGAATCGCGTTCGGACACTTCAAAATGGGTATCGAACCCAATACCCTTCACTTTATCAAGGAGTTCGGGCTGATTTTGTTCATTTATTCGATAGGCTTGCAGGTCGGCCCCGGTTTCTTTTCGTCGTTTAAAAAGACGGGTCTGCGGCTCAACTCCATTGCCATGGGCGTCGTCTTCATGGGCGTGATTACAACGTGCGTGGTCTCGTTCGTCTTCGACATGCCGATGTCCACGATGGTCGGCATTCTGTCGGGCGCGGTGACCAACACCCCCGGCCTCGGCGCGGCGTCGCAAACTTACTTCGACATCTTCGGAAAGGACGACCCCACAATCTCCCTCGGCTACGCCGTCGCCTACCCGCTCGGCGTAATCGGCGTAATTTCCTCCATGATTATCATCAAGGCGGTTTTCAGGATTTCATTCGAGCGCGAAATGAAGGAAATCGAAGCCCGCAGCGGCTCAAAAGAGGGCGCGATGAGGATTTCCATTGTCATGGCGAACCCCTCGCTCTTCGGCAAAAAGGTTGACGACGTAGTGCGCCTTGCCGCAAAGCGTTTCGTGATTTCGCGCGTTTGCGACCGCGACGGACACATCGAAGTTGCGTGCGCCGAAACCGTCCTGCGCGAGGGCGACAAAATCCTCGTGGTTTGCGACCACAAAGACGCCGACTTCCTCGGCGCGTTCCTCGGCGAGAGAATCGACATGGAGTGGCAGAAGCTCGATTCGGGGCTTGAAGCGCGCCGCATAATGATTACAAACCACGACGTCAACGGCAAGACGCTCGGCAAGCTTGGGCTTTTCGGCGGATTCTCGTTCAACATCACGCGCGTGAACCGCGCGGGTATCGACCTCGTAGCCCACCCCGACTTGCAGTTGCAGGTTGGCGACCGCGTGACGGTCGTAGGCTCGTCGGCGGCAATTGCAAACGTCGAAAAGGTGCTCGGCAACTCCCTCCTGAAACTCAGACAGCCCAACCTTTTCCCGATTTTTCTCGGAATTTTCCTCGGTGTGTTCCTGGGCTCGATTCCGTTTTCGTTCCCCGGGATTCCGCAACCCGTGAAGCTCGGCTTGGCGGGCGGCCCGCTTGTGGTCTCCATTCTTTTGAGCCGCTTCGGTTCGCGCTTCAAAATGGTGACGTTTACGACGGTCAGCGCAAGCTTGATGTTGCGCGAAGTCGGCATTGCGCTCTTCTTGGCGGGGGTCGGCATAGGCGCGGGCGACCAGTTTGTTTCGACCATTCTCAACGGCGGCTACAAGTGGATTGGCTACGGCTTCATAATCACGATGGTGCCGATGTTGACGATGGGCGTCTTGGGGCGCATTTTGTTGAAGGTTGACTACTTTACGCTTATCGGCGTTTTGTCGGGCAGCACAACGAACCCGCCCGCGCTGGCGTACTCGAACGCGACAAGCGGCAACGACATGCCCGCGGTAGGCTACGCAACGGTCTATCCGCTGACAATGTTCATGAGAGTATTAACAGCGCAACTACTGATTATATTCGCCAGATAGGGGCGTGAAAGCACCAGTCTAAGGGCGTTTCGCGCACGCCCCAGACCGCTTACATACGCCAAGTATGCTGCGCGCCCTGTGCCGTGCGCAAAGCCGCCCTTATACAGGCACTTTGACGCCCCTAAAATTACAGCGCACGGCGGACGGCGCGTGAAAGCACTGCCCTAAGGGCGTTTTCCTGTACGCGTAGATCGCTCGCGTACGATAAGTACGCCACGCGTCCTCCGCGCACAGGAAAGCCACCCTTATGAAAGCACTTTGACGCGCCTAAAATTACAGCGCACGGCGCGGAAGTTTTTTAGAATGCGCTGGGAGAAAAGTAGGGTTTATTGGTAAGCGGAGATTCCAAGTTTGCGGATTCCCGTTTTTTTCGCGCAAAGCGCGTCTATTTTTATTTGTTTTTTGCCGATAAAAATTTTCTCCAATGTAAGTAATTGCCAACGACAATACGGACTTAACGGGAAAAGGCGCGGTTATAGCCGCGCCGAATTATCACAGAAAGGAACGAAGTTTCGACCGGCGCGGCTCGCCTGTGGGGGTGGAGGCGGAGAAATTTTGCAAAGCAAAATCCGCCTCATGGGGGCAAAGCCCCCATCTGCGCCGTACAGGCTGCAGCCTGTGAACTTGACTACTTATTTTGGTGTCTTATAATGGATTGAGATTTTAAAGAAAGGATAGAAATGAAAGAGAGAGCCATGTTTGTAGCGGCGGCGTTTTTTGCGTCGTGCCCGTTTGTTTTTGCCGATTTTGTTTCGGACGTCGAGGACGTCCGTGCGCGGAATTGGAGCGCGTCCGTTTCGTTCAACGAGGCGGTAAATTCGGCGTCGTCGTATTTTTCGCTGATGAACAAAATGCGTGACAGCTCGCAACAGATACTCGACGACGCGAATTCGGTTTCGCAAAAGTCGGCGTCCGCGCTCGCGAACTTGGAGTCTTTGGAGGGCGGCTTTTCGGCGTTCAAGACGTCGTTCGAGGCAAACGTGCGCAACTGCGACGTTTCGGCAAAGTCGCTCGACGCCGCGTTCAAAAACCTGCCGCTGGGGCGTGAGCGCATCGACCGAATCCGCAAACTCGTCGGCGAAACGCGCAAGAGCGTCTCGCAAAACGCGGGGGACAATTTTCAGGACAAACGCTATTTCGACTCCGTCGCCTCGCGCTTCGATTCGGCTGTGAACGCGCTGGCATCGGCGCAGGCTTGGGCGTCGCGCGTGTCGGTCATGGCGTCGGTAAACGCGCCGCGCGTTGAGGGAATAAAATCGACCCTTTCGGCGGCGAAAGACTACATCTCGAAGACCTCGGAGGCGGAGTCCAAAAACGCAAAATCCGCAAAGGAAGTTTCCGAGACCGTGTCGAAGTTCGCGGAGGAGTTCGGCGCGGCTCTTTCGCGCTACGAAGACTTGGGCGAAATCTGCCAAGACGCGCGTTCGCTCGCGCTTTCGGCGGCGTTCAAAACAAACGCGTTCGTGCTCAACACTCTTTCGAAGTCGGAAAAGTACGGGAGGGAGATTTTCGCGCAGGCGGAAGCCGTAAACCTTTCGTCAATGCCGTCGTACTACCGACCGAGCCTTTCTAAAAAGCAAGAATCCGCCGTAATTTCGGCGAGGAAGGCGAAGTCGGCGCAACCTTTGTACGCCGAATGCGCGTTGGCAGACGGCGGGGCGGGCGTAGCGTCGCGCGCGAACTTCGCGGTCGGCGCAGCTTCCGCTCCCGACAAGAGCAAAGTCCGCGCGGAAATAGTCTCCGCCTGCGCCGAAATCGAATTCGTTTCCGCGGAGCTTCGCGCCGCGGCGGAAACGCTCAACCAGATTGCCTCCTCCGCGGAGGCTTCGCTTTCGGCAATCTCGAACTTGGAGGGCGGGGCGTCGAAAATTTTGCGCTCGTCGATAGACGCGTACGCGCGGTCTCAGACTCTATCGACCGACATTCTTCTGCTCGGCATAAACATCAAGACGTTTACCGCGCAGAACAAAATTTCGTCCGCAAAAATGGGCGAACTTTTCGCCGCGTCGAAGTCGGAATTCGAAAAGGCGAAGCGCGGCGCGGAGGCAATCGAGTCGAAACTCGCCGAGCTCTCAAAAGAGGTTAAATAGCCCGATATGCGCCAGCTCTTTCGGCTATTCGCCGCCGCCGCGGCTCTTTCCGCGTCCGTTTTTGCCTTCGCCGAAACGGGCGATTCGCGCATAGCGGACGCGGGCGCGAAAATACTTTTGACCCGCGCCGAACGCGGCGATACCGACTCGAAAATGTCGGTCGCCCTCAGCTACGCGCAGGGCGAAAAGGGATTCCCCAAAGACGCCGCGTCCGCCGCGAAATGGTTTTTGTCGGCGGCGGACGACGGCAACGCCTACGCGCAGAATTTTGCGGCGTCGGCGTACGCAAAAGGCGAGGGCGTGCCGAAAGACGAACGCCTCGCCGCGGAGTGGTGGAAAAAGGCGGCGGACGCTGGCTATCCCGAGGCGATGTTCAACTTGGCGGCATGCCACTCAAAGGGCTTCGGTGTGCCGAAAGACTACAAGGCGGCTGTCGAGTGGTGGGTCAAGGCGGCAGAGGCGGGGCACGCCGCCGCGCAGTTCAATGTCGCCGCGCTTTGCATAAACGGGAGCTATCTCGAAAAATCGCTTCCGCGCGGAATCGGTTGGCTGAAAAAGTCGGCGGAGGGCGGCAACAGGGACGCCCAAACCGCGCTTGCGGGATACTACTATCACGGCGTCGGCGTGAACGCCTCGAAGACCGAGGCGGCGCGGCTGTGGAAGTCGGCGGCGGACGCGGGCGACTTGTTCGCGCAGAAAAATCTCGCCCTGATGTACCTGCGCGGCGACGGCATTCCCGCCGACAAAAAGGCGTTTGTTAAATACACGCTTCTTGCCGCCGAAAACGGGGACGTCGATTCCCTCTACAACATGGGCGTTGTTTTCGAGACGGGCGACGGAGTGGAGAGGGACACCGAACGCGCGTCGGAGTATTACCGCCGCGCCGCCGCAAAGGGGCACGCCGAGGCGGTGAAGCGTCTTGAACGCAAATAGCGGGCGGCGTCAACCCAGCGGCGTCCGCATTCCGTATCCGCCTTTGCGCAGCTTTGAATTGCGCGTTCCGCCGGGTCTTTGCGCCGACATTCCCGACCCGTCCGAGCGTTCGATAGCGCGCCCTCCCCGAAGAACGCGTTATAGTCCGCCCGCCATGCGTGCGCGCATGGCGCGGACACAATTCCCGCAGTGCACATTTGCAAGAATCATGCATTTTTGCAGGTTGAAAGTTTTGGCTAAAAAAACGGCGCGGATTAAAAACCCGCGCCGAAATATCATATTTTCGAAATTTTATTTGTCTTTGAATTTCGCCACAAGCTCGTTGATTGTGGCTTTCGCGTCGCCGTAAATCATGCGGGTGTTGGGGCGGAAGAACAGGCTGTTTTCGAGTCCGGAGAAGCCCGCGCCCTTGCCGCGTTTGAGCGCGAAGACGGTCTTCGCCTTGTACGCCTCGATAATCGGCATTCCGTAAATCGGGCTGCCCTTGTCCTCGGCGGCGGCGGGGTTTACGACGTCGTTCGCGCCGATGACGATTGCCACGTCGGCGGTTTCGAGAATCCTGTTTGCCTCGTCCATTTCTTTGAGCTGTTCGTAGGGAACGTCGGCTTCGGCGAGGAGCACGTTCATGTGCCCCGGCATGCGCCCCGCGACTGGGTGGATTGCGAACGCAACCTCCGCGCCGTTGTTTTCGAGAATTTCGGCAAGCTCCTTGACTGCGTGCTGCGCCTGCGCGACCGCCATTCCGTATCCGGGAATGAACACCACGTTCTGCGCGGCTTCGAGCACAAAGTACGCGTCGTCAACCGAAATGGGCTTCATTTCGCCCTCCACTTTTTGCGACTTCGAGCCGCCCGAGCCGAAGCCCGAGAACAGCACGTTTCCGAGCGTCCTGTTCATCGACTTGCACATTATCACCGTGAGAATGATTCCGCTTGCGCCCACAAGGCAGCCCGCGACGATGAGCACGTTGTTGCTGATGACAAAGCCCGCCGCCGACGCCGCCAAGCCCGAGAGCGAATTGAGCAGCGAAATCACAACGGGCATGTCGCCGCCGCCAATCGGCATTACCGCCGCAAAGCCGAGCAGCAGCGAGAGCAGAACCGCCGCGAGCATTGCCGCGAAGCCGAGCTGGAAGTCTCCCGAAACCGTGAGAACCGCCGCCGCCGCGAGCGTGAGAGCCGCAAGAGCTGCGTTGAGCGCCTTCTGCCCCGCGAAGGTTTTTGCCTTGCCCGATATTTTGCCCGAAAGCTTGCCCCACGCGTAGACCGAGCCCGTGAACGTTATGCCGCCGATTGCGATTGTCGCGGCGATTGCGAATTTCGAGAACGTGTCGGGCATGTGCGCGTCGCCCTGAACCATGTCGAAGTAGTATTCCGCGGCGGCTACAAGCAGGCTTGCGAGGCCTCCGAAGCCGTTGAGGAGCGCGACCATTTCGGGCATGGAGGTCATCTTGACGCGCTTTGCCATCACCGCGCCGACGAGCCCGCCGAACAGCAGCCCGCCAGCGAGCAGACCCCACGAGAGCGGGTCGTTGCAGTCGAGAATTTTTTTGTCGAAAAGCGTGATTACGACCGCCACCAGCATGCCGACCGCAGAAACAAGGTTGCCCCTGCGCGCCGTTTCCGCCTTGCCGAGCATTTTAATGCCCAAAATGAAGAGTACCGAAGAAACGATGTAGGC
>JAJXPD010000298.1 GCA_021641325.1 Opitutales bacterium | reverse complement strand
CTGTTGAGGTCAAGGCCGCAAGGGGCGACCAGCTCGGCGGCGGCGCGGGCGTTGGCGAACGAGATTCCGCCAGCCAAAAACACGTCGCGAACCGACGCAAGCTCCCGCGCCAAATCCCAGTTTGCGGTAAGCCCCGTGCCGCCGCGCGACGCGCCGCGCGAGGAATCGACGACGAGTTTTCCGCACTCGATTTCCGCCGCCGCCGCGACGTCTTCGCGCGATGAAAGCCAAACCGCCCTCCATATTTCCGCGCCGCAGCCGCGCAGCGACTTTATGTAATCGGCGTTTTCCGAACCGTGCAGCTGAACCGCCGCAAGAGCGTATTCGCCGACCGCGCGGCGGACAAATTCGGCGGGCGAATCCACGAAAACGCCGACGAGCTTTGCCGAAAGCCCCGCCGACGCAATCGCGCGGGCTTCCGACTCCGAAACGAGCCTCGGACTTTTTTCGGCGAAGATGAGTCCGACATAGTCCGCGCCCGACTCCGAAATTTTCAGGGCGTCGCCGACGTTAGAAACTCCGCAAATTTTGATTTTCACAGCGCCCCCAAAAGTTTTTTCAACGCCTCAGACGGCGATTGCTCCTTCATCAGCGCGGTTCCCACAAGTGCGGCGTCCGCCCCCGCGCCGCGCGCGCGCAACAGCGTTTCGCGAGAGTCCACGCCGCTTTCCGCCACTTTCACGACGCAATCGGGCAGCGTTTTCAGCAGGCGTTCAGAAACCGAAAAATCAAGCCCGAACGTGCGCAGGTTGCGGCAGTTCACGCCGACGATGTCCGCACCGCAGTCGAGGGCGGCTTCGATTTCCGCTTCGTCGTGCGCCTCGGCGAGAACGTCGAGCGAGAGCGATTTTGCGAAGTCGAAGAGCCGCTTGAAGTCGGGCTTTTTAAGCATTTTTGCGATGAGAAGCACCGCGGACGCCCCCGCGGCTTTCGCCTCGGCAATCTGGTATTCGTCGAAAATGAAATCCTTGCGCAAAAGCGGAATTTTCACGCGGGTTGCGGCGTCGCGCAGAAATTCGAGGCTTCCCAGAAAATAGTTGCGCTCGGTAAGCACCGACAGCGCGGACGCCCCAGCCGACTCCAGCTCAACACAAAGTTTCGACGGCTCGAAGTCGGCGCGGATAAGCCCAGCCGACGGCGACGCCTTTTTCATTTCGGCGATTACCGCGGGGTTGCCCCCGCGCGCGCGCAGGGCGTTTTTGAACGACGCCGCGCGGGGCGTTTTTTCGGCGGCGGAAAGA
>JAJXPD010000297.1 GCA_021641325.1 Opitutales bacterium | reverse complement strand
ATCAATATACTATATGAAAGACTTGCTAATATTACTCACACTTGCTTCGGTCGCGGCGGGTTGCGCCTCCGCGCCCGAAACCGAAGAAATCGCGGTAAACACGTCCGACGCGTCCGACCAGTACGACGTTGCGGCTATTGTTTGGCCCGCCTACCACCCCGCGCCGCGCTGGAAAGAGCTTGGCATTTTCAAACACGGCAACGGCGAATGGCAGAACGTCTACGAAGCGAAGCCCAAGTTCGACGGACACCGCGAACCCCTCACTCCGCTCTGGGGCTACGAAAGCGAGGCAAACCCGATTTCCGTGGCGCGTAAAATCGACGCCGCGCTCGCGGCGGGCATAAACGTTTTCGTCTACGACTGGTACTGGTACGGCGGGCGTCCGTTCCTCGAAGACGCGCTCAACAACGGCTTCCTGAAAGCCCCCAACAACGAGCGCATGAAGTTCTTTTTGATGTGGGCAAACCACGACGTCAACAAACTTTGGGACAACAAAGTTGGCGGCGACGCGAAGTGGGAAAAAATTTGGAGCGCGGCGGTTTCGTACGACGAATTTACGGAAAAGCTCGTTCCGCGCTTCATCGAATACTTCAAGAAGCCCAACTATTATAAAATCGACAACAAGCCCGTGTTCTCGCTCTATCTGCCGAACGACTTTATCAAGGGAGTCGGCGGAATGGAGAAGGCAAAACAGGCGCTCGACTTCTTCCGCGCGGAGGCGAAGAAAGCCGGCTTTGCGGGCGTGCATATCCAAACCATGGTAACGCCCGTTTGGGCATGGCGCAAACCAATCGCCGTCCCCGGACAGGAAAAATCGACGTTCCCCGAAATGTTCAAATACCTCGGCATCGACAGCGCCACGGTCTACAACTGGCCGTCGCTTTCGAAAATCGAAAAGGGAAAGCAGTATAAAACATGGGGCGAAGAGAGCTTTGCGCTGTTCGACAAAATGGCGAAACACTACGGCGTTCCGTTCGTTCCGAACGTGACAATCGGCTGGGACAACAACTCGCGCTTCCCGAAGAACGAGACGACAACCGTCATCGAAAACACGAATGCAAAAGACTACGAACACTTCCTGCGCGAATCCAAAAAGTGGCTCGACAAAAACCCGCAGGCGGGTATGCCCAAGCTGATGATTATCAATTCGTGGAACGAATGGACGGAGGGCAGCCAGCTTGAGCCCGACGACAAAAACGGCTACGACTTCCTCAACGCCACCGCCAGAGTCTTCGGCGGAA
>JAJXPD010000296.1 GCA_021641325.1 Opitutales bacterium | reverse complement strand
GTACAGGGGCTGCGACCTGCTCGGCATAATGCAGGCGGCGGGTCCCGAAGCTCTGCCGATTGTCGCGCTGATTAGCTTTTTGGTAGGGCTGATTCTTGCGTTCGTGGGCGCGATTCAGCTTGCAAAATACGGCTCGGAAATATTTGTGGCGGACTTGGTTGGAATCGCCATGTGCCGCGAAATGGGCGCAATCATGGTGGGCATTGTCATGAGCGGCAGGACGGGCGCGGCGTTTGCCGCCGAACTCGGCTCGATGAAAGTCAACGAGGAGATTTCGGCGTTCAGAACGTTCGGCATTTCTACCGCCGAATTTTTGGTGTTCCCGCGAATTCTTGCCCTCGTGCTGATGTTCCCGCTTCTTACGATTTTCGCCGACGTAATCGGCATGCTCGGCGGCTTCGTAATCGGCGCGGGCATGTTCGACATCAGCTACGATCAGTACGTCAACAGGACGCTTTCGGCCCTCAACATAGTCCAGATTTCCACGGGCGTGGGGAAGAGCTTTGTTTTCGGGATAATCGTCGCGTGCGTCGGCTGCCGCGCGGGCATGAACTGCGAGAAAAGCTCGGCGGGCGTCGGCTTGGCGACTACTTCGAGCGTGGTGCAGAGCATAACTTGGATAATCGTCGCCGATGCGATTTTCGCCGTAATCTTCACAATTTTCGACATATGAGCCGCCCGACAGACATTGCAGACGACGAAGTTTTCAGAATCGAAAACCTCGCCATGGCGTACGGCGACTACGTTGTCATGCGCGACCTCAATTTTTCCGTCAAGCGCGGCGAAATTTTCTTCATCATGGGCGGAAGCGGCTGCGGCAAGAGCACGCTTTTGCGCCACATGATAGGGCTGATAAAGCCCGCCGCGGGCACTATCTATTTTAGGGGCGAAAATTTTTCCGACGCCCCCGAACGCGAAAAAACCGCAATGCTCAGGCAGTTCGGCGTGCTGTATCAGGGCGGCGCGTTGTGGTCTTCCATGACGCTCGCCGAAAACGTGGAACTGCCCCTGCGCGAGTTTACGGGAATTTCCGCGCGCGACGCCGCCGACGTTGTGAATCTGAAACTTTCGCTTGTCGGGCTTAACGGCTTCGGTTCGTTCTACCCGTCGGAAATCAGCGGCGGCATGTGCAAGCGCGCGGGCTTGGCGAGAGCCATTGCGCTCGACCCGTCGGTGCTGTTCTTCGACGAACCGAGCGCGGGGCTTGACCCCGTTTCGTCGCACAGGCTCGACGAGCTTATCG
>JAJXPD010000123.1:5099-6679 GCA_021641325.1 Opitutales bacterium | reverse complement strand
TTCGGCGATTCCGCCCCTCCCTCCGCCGTCCGAAAAGCGTTCCGCGCAGGCCTTTTGAAGCGCCCGCCACATTTTCGGAATTATTTGCTTTAAATAAACAACACTTCCCCCATAATTCGAAAAAATGGACGAAGATTATAAATACTATATAAAACTTTGCGCGATTCCCGAAATCGGGGCGGTATCGGCAATGCGGCTGCTCAAATATTTCGGCTCTCCGCAAGCCGCGCTTTCGGCGTCCAAAAGCGAGCTTATGAAGGTCGAGAAAATCGGCGAAAAGACCGCAAACTCGATAATCGCAAACCGCGACAAAATCGACGTCGAAAAAATCCGCGCCCGCATGGACGCCGTCGGCGCAAGGTATATCCATTTCAACGCCCCCCGCTACCCCGCCCTGCTGCGCAAAATTCCAGACCCGCCCGTCGGCTTCTACATCATCGGCGACTGCGACTTCTCCGCGCCGTGCATTTCGATAATCGGCTCGCGCAACTGCTCGGTCTACGGGCAGATTACCGCGCGGAAGTTTGCGGCGTCGTTCGCGCGGGCGGGCTTCACAGTAGTCAGCGGAATGGCGAGGGGAATCGACAGCTGCGCCCACTACGGCGCGTTGGAGGCGAAGGGAAAAACCGTCGCGGTGCTCGGCTGCGGCGCGGACGTCCTCTACCCGCCCGAAAACGGCGACCTCTACAACAGGCTCGTCTCGCACGGGGCGATTGTCTCCGAATTTCCGCTGGGCACGCGAGCCGACAGGCAGAATTTTCCGATTCGCAACAGAATAGTCGCGGGGCTTAGCGTGGCGACGCTCGTGGTAGAGTCGGACATCAAGGGCGGAAGCATGATTACCGCAAGGCTCGCGGGCGAACAGGGGCGCGACGTTTTCGCAATCCCGGGGCGCATAGACCAGTCGACAAGCAGGGGCTGCAACGCGCTTATCCGCGACGGCGTGCGCCTTGCGACATGCCCCGAAGACATCATCGACGAACTCGCGTTTTCGAACCAGCTGTCCTTCGACCTCAAAAGCGAATCAGCCCCAGAACCCGCAAAAACGGAAGAGCCGGAGTGTCCGCAAATCAGGCTGTCGGGCGACGAAGCGGAGGTCTTCAAGTGCTTCGAAAGCGTCGAAAATCTCGACGCCGACACTGCGGCGTCGCTTTCGGGGCTTAGCGTGCAACGCTGTCTGTCGGCGCTGCTCATGCTCGAAATCAAGAAAGCGGTCGTAAAAAAGGCGGGCGGAATCTGGACAAAGCGCGGTTAGGCGCGGGAAAGCCAGTCGAGCAGAATTTCGTCGCGCTCGGCTTCCGAGAGTTTCCACGAGTCGTCGAACGCCCGCATGCGCGACGACAAAACCGACATGCAAAGCGCGGAAAAAACCGACAGGTTGAAGCTCTGCACAAAGCCCGCCATCGGGAGCGAAAACACGCAGTCCGCCTCGGCCTGCGCGGCGGCGCTCAGCCCCATTCGCTCCGTGCCGATTAACAGCGCGAGCGGCCTGTCAACGGGGATTTCCTCCAAGCCGACGGCGTCGTTGCGCAGGGCGGCGGCGGCAAACACACCCAGCAGCGCCGCGCCCGCCAGGCACA
>JAJXPD010000123.1:0-5089 GCA_021641325.1 Opitutales bacterium | reverse complement strand
GGCGGCGGCGGCGGCAATGCGGTAGCCGCGCGAGCGCAGGTCGCGCAGGGCGCGTGCGGTGTTTTCCTCGGCGGCGCGGGAGATAATGTGCTTTTTTGAAATCCCGTTTTTGGGAACCACGGCCTCGGCGCAAACGTACCTGCGCAGGGTCAGCCACTTCGACGCGCCAGTATCGACGCTCCCGCTTATTCTGTCGAGGTATTTGTTTTCGATAAAATACGCGTCCTGAATGCCGAATGCGTCGCAACTGCGGAGCACGGCGGCGGCGTTGTGCGGCTGGTAGACGTCCTCCAAAACGACGGCGAGCTTGCGCGTGCGCATGTCCAAAACGCGGAGCATTTTTGCGTAGCGTTCGGGCGTGATTTTCTTCGAAAGCCTTTCTATTTCGGCGTTCATAGCTCGTGGTTCGGGCGCGAGCATACGCCCGCGTAAGGCTCTTGCGGGAAGATTTTTTGCGCGTTGCCGCCGTCGAGCATAAACTCGTCGCAGACTTTCAAAAGCGAGTCCATGCCCTTTGCGCGGCGCATTTTGTAGAGGAACGCGCCGTCGGGGTCGATGGCAGTCCCCACAAAATTCAGAAATTTTTTCAGGCGCGAGTCTGCGTACTTCATGCGGTCGGACGACGCCTCGATGTTCGCCCGCAGGGCGTCAACATAGCCGCGCACGTCGGCGAGAGTCGGCTCGAACGCGGGCACTCCCGCAAGCTCTTCGGCAATCTGCCTGAATATCCACGGATTCCTGACGGCGTGCCGCCCGCACATGACGCCCGCGCAGCCCGTCGATTCGATAATCTCCCGCGCCTTTTTCGCGCCCGAAATGTCGCCGTTTGCAATTATCGGAATGTCGCACATGCGCACGGCTTCGGCAATTTTCGAATAGTTCGGAACGCCCTTGTAAAGCTGTTTCACGGTGCGGGCGTGGATTGTTATGAAATCGGGTTTGCCCGCGAGAACCGTTTCGAAAATCTCGGCGAACCTTTCGTCCGAATCGAAGCCCGTGCGCATTTTCACGCTAAGGCAGCCGTCCCACTCGGAGCGCATGACGCGCAGAATTTCGGCGATTTTGGGAATGTCGCGCAAAAGCCCGCCGCCCACGTTTTTGCGGTACACTTTCGGCGCGGGGCACCCCAAGTTGAGGTCGAGCATTTTTATCTGCGGATAGCAGTTTCTGATTTGCGCTATTGCCTTGGAAATGTACTCGGTGTTTTCGCCGATGAACTGGGCGCACACGCGTTGCGGGTTCAGCAAAACCGATTCGAGAATGTGCGGCTCAAGCTCGTAATACTCGTGGATTCGGAAGTACTCTGCTATGGCGAAATCGGGCGCACCGCGCTCGGAAACCGCCCGCATGAAGCCAGCGTCGGTGATGTCCTGCATGGGCGCGAGGAACGACACCTTTTTCGAATTTCGGGAGAACGGCGCGTCTGCCATGAAAAACTATGCGCCCTTGATTTTTTTGAACGCCTCCCCCATGTCGGCGACGGAATCGAGAACCTTCCGCGCCACGAAAATCGGCGCGCCCGCGCGGAGCGCAAGCGCGATTGTGTCGCTGGGGCGTCCGTCGACCTCGGCGATTTTTTCGCCAAGCTCGTTTTTCATGACAATATTCACATGGGTGAAGAAAGTGCCGTCGTCAACGTGGTAGATTACGACGCTTTTTACGGAGCATTCGAGCGCGTCGAGCATTTGCGACACGAACTCGAACGTAAGCGGCCGCTCCGACTTCATGCCCGACAACGCACTTTGCATGTTCATTCCGCGCGCCCTGTCCACATAAATCACGAAAATTTTTTTGTCGGCGCGCAAAAAAACCGCGTATCCGTACGGAGACGGACACACGTCCAAAACTTCGGCTCTGATAAGAATGTCGTCCATTGCCGTTTTGCGCCCTGCGTGCTGCGGATAAATAGAGTATCGGCGGGCGGCAGTTTGGGGAAAGCTCGTATAAAAATTTCGGCTTCGGAGAATACCGAAGCCGAAGTTCAAAACATTGCCCTACTTGGCGAGCTTTGCGGCTGCCTTCGCGAGGCGGCTCTTCGTGCGCGCTACCTTGTTGGGGTGGACGATGCCGCTTTTTACGGCCTTGTCCATAGCCGAAGCCAACGCGGCTCCGTTCTTTTTAAGGGATTCGAGGTCGGTGCTCGCCGCGGCGTTCTTCGCCAAAGTCTTGATGCGGCTTGCCGCCTTGCGATTGCGCAGTGTGCGTGTTTCGGTTCTGCGTATGTCTTTTTTCGATGATTTGTTGTTTGCCATGATTAGTATTTAAAGAAATTCTGCAAAATCTGTATTTTGAAGCTCACAAAGAAATTCGTTTTTTAATCAAAACGCAAGAAAAATTCCGCCGTTTTTCGTTTTTTTTTATTTTTTCCCCCCGAACGCCCCATGCGCGGCAAATAAAAATTGACAAAGCGGAGGAAATTTTCAAAAATCCCGTTAATCGTTCAACTAACTATGAAAAACAAAAGCACTCTATTATTTGCGCCCGTTTTGGCGGCATTTTTCGTCATGGGCTATGTGGATTTAATCGGCATTTCGTCGAACTACATTAAGGCCGACTTCGGGCTGTCTGACACGTCGGCGAACATGCTGGGGGCAATGCTGTTCGTCTGGTTTCTGGTGCTGTCGCTGCCCACGGGCATGCTCATGAACAGGCTCGGACGCCGCAAGACTGTCGCGCTGAGCGTCGCGGCGACGACCGTCGCAATGCTCGCGCCCATGCTCGACTACTCCTTCCCGTCGATGCTCTTTTCGTTCGCGCTGCTCGGAATCGGCAACACAATGCTGCAGGTTTCGGTGAACCCGCTCGTCGCCGACATCGTGCCGCCGGAAAGGCTTGCAAGCGGAATAACGCTCGGGCAGTTCGTCAAGAGCATAGCGTCGTTCGCGCTGCCCGCGGCGGTGATTTGGAGCGCAAAAAATTTCGACGAATGGCGGGCGGCCTACCCCGTTTTCGCGGCGGTGTCGCTCGTGCCGGCGGTCTGGCTTGCGTGCTCGAAAATCGGGGAAAGCGCGCCCGCGAAAAACTCGTCGTTCGGCGAATGCTTCGGACTCCTCAAAGACGGCGCAATTCTCGCGCTTTTCTGCGGGATACTCGTGCATGTGGGAATCGACGTCGGCGTCAACATCACCGCCCCGAAAATCCTCATGGAAAAGGCGGGGCTTCCGCTTTCGGAGGCGGGCTACGCAACAAGCCTGTACTTTTTAAGCAAGACCGTGGCGGCGTTCGCGGGAGCGGTGATTTTGACGAAAATGTCGCCGCAAAAATTCTTCGTGGCAAGCGTCGCGCTGATGATTGCCGCAAGTGCCGCTCTGTTTTTTACCGACGACACAACCGCGATTTTTGCGTGCATCGCGCTTGTGGGCGTCGGCAACGCAAACGTGTTTTCAATTATATTCTCCCGCGCTCTGCAAATTCTGCCCGACAGGAAGAACGAAATTTCGGGGCTGATGGTCATGGGGATTGCGGGCGGCGGAATTTTCCCGCTCGTCATGGGCGCGGCGTCCGACGCGACAGGCTCGCAGACGGGGGCTGTCGCGGTGCTTCTGCTATGCATGGCGTACCTCGCGTTCCTTGCGTGCTCTAAAAACGGAGTAAAAATGTAATTGAAAAACGCGCGGCTTAATGCGAAAAAGTCCGTCAAACGACGGACTTTTTTATGGCAAAAATCTTCATTTACATAGACGAAATCGAAGCCGACGGGCGCGAAATAGCCGCAGCCGCCGCGCATTGCGCCAGAACCGAAGCCTCCTACGGGGCGTCGCTTTCGAGCGGACGGGCGTTGTGGATTAAGGCGGGCGCGGACGCGCCGTTCGGAATTTTCAAATACCTCAAATTCGCGTTCGGCGCGGGGCTGCACCCAAAATGCCTTTTCAACCTGCCCGCAGTGCGGGGGAAAATCGCAGAAGCATTCAAAAAATCGCGCGGATACGCGGGCGAATTCGGCTTCGCAAAAATCCCCTACGAAACATTGCGATACCTCGATTTTACCGAAAAAAATACGCCCCCCGCGCTCCCGAAAAACGCGGTTTTCGACGCGTCGAAATCCGACGCCGAAAACGCGGAAGACGCCGTCGAGCGGGCGAAGTCGGGGCGCGACGTTTTCCTGAGGCTTGCGCGCGACCCAAGCCTGCGGCTTACGCGCAAAATAGCCGCCGCCCTCCCCGCTCCCGAAAACGAAATCCAAGTATACTCGCCGGTGGCAATGCCGCCCGCCGAATCGGAAATCGACCTCCGCGCCGCCCTGCGCAAAACGGGGCTGAAGCACGGCAAGGACTACATCGCGTTTTTCGAAAAGACCTCCGCGCGGTTCTGGTTTGCCGCCAATGCGCCCGAAGCGGAAATCCGCAAAGTCTTGGAGGAATCTGGCGCGCGGATTTTGTCGGACGCCGAAAGGGAGCGGCTGGGAATCGCCGACGCCAAGTTCGGCGACGCCGTCGCGGCACTCCCCGCCCGCGCCCGAATTGCGCGGAATTTCGGGCTTTCGGCATACTCGGAGGACGGCGGAATTTTCCTGTCGTCAAACGGAAACGCCGCCGCGCCGAACTCCCCCGCCGACTTCGCAAAACGCGCCGAAAAATAGCCGCGAGGCAAAGCAACTAAAAATATATTCTGCCGATTTCAAGCGAAAACCAGAGCGCGAGAAACACCACGCTCAAAAACTTGAAGACCGACGCGAACACCGTCCCCAGAAACGCTCCGATGCCCGCGCGCGTCGCGTCGCGCCAAGACGCCCCGCCGAAAAGCTCGAACGCGAGCGCAAAAAACAGCGGCGCAATGAAAATCCAAAGCATTGGCGGGGGAATCAGCATGCCCGCAAACACGCCGACGAACGCGCCGAAAACGCCGCGCCACGTAGCCCCGAATTTCTTTGCGCCTATCCACGACGCAAAAATGTCCACAAGCTGCGCAAAAACCGCAACCGCAACCGCTGCGCCCGCAAGCCACCAAGAAATTTCCGCCGACGGAACGAAAATCTTGAAGCATAAAACCGCAAGCCCCGCAAGGAGCGGCCCCGGAACGACGGGAATGAACGAACCCACCGCGCCTACCGCCAACATTATGTAAACGACGCCCGCCCAGCACGCAATAT
>JAJXPD010000295.1 GCA_021641325.1 Opitutales bacterium | reverse complement strand
AAACGTTTTTGCCTGCTTTGAGGCACTTTTCGATGTGGCAGGGGCGGAAGACGGGGGGAGTCGCCAAAACAACGACGTCGGCGTCGGTCTGCACGATTTTGTCGATAGCGTCAAGCCCGACGAACGACGTTTCGGGGCTTACCCTCCACGCGTCCTTTTTGCCGAGCGTTTTGAGGGCGAAGTTTTTTACCTTTTCCGCCGTCTTTTCAATCTGCTTGGGGAAGGCGTCGCCCGCGGCGACGAATTCGATGTTTGAGTCCGCCGCAAGCATGTTGCAGAGGGCGTCGCTTCCGCGTCCGCCGCAGCCGACGATTGCCACTTTGATTTTGTCGGCGTTTTTTGCCGCCGCGCGTTTTTTGAATGTCTCCGTCATATATAGTGTCGGGTTTCGTATTGCCTTTTATTTGATAGGGTAATTTCCGCCGTGTGCAAACGTTATTTGCGGGCGTTTTTGCAGAGGGTTTTTCTTTCTTTGTACTATTTTGACTTCTGGCGGATTTTGATATTTTCCTTGCCTTTCGGCTCGGATTTTGCGAAAAATGCCTTTGATGGAATCGACCGAATTCAAATATCCGCGCTCGCTCGTGGGTCGAGCTTTGTTTTATGGCCTTGCGGCAGTTCCCGCAATCCAGATTGCGTTTGTTGCGGTTTTGATGTTTTTGCACACGGCGGCGAGGGCGGCGTACAGGCTCTACCAGTACGGAGCGGCGGAGCGCGGCAAGCCGCGCGGCGAGATTTTTGCGAGCTTTGACGACCGCGTTTTGCACGAAATTTCGGATCTGTTTTTTACAATACTTTCCGACGTTCTGATTTTTGTAAACGTGTATTTCGACGCGGTGTTTTCCGTCTGCGCTTTCGGAATCCTCTGCTGGCTTGCCGCGCGCTTCCGCAAAAACGGCGCGTTCGATTCCCGCGACTGGTTTCGGGTGTGCGTGTGGTCGGCGGGGCTGTTCTCGTTCTTTTCGGTCGCGACGGGCTGGCTTTCGGTCGCGTTCGGGTATTCCGAATTTTCGCTCCACCTCGACGCCGTAGTGCCCGCGGAGCGGCTTGCGAAATTTGCGCTGTTCTTCCTTGCGGCGCGGCATGTTTTTCTGAAAGTTCCGTTTGCGGAGGATTCGTCGTGGAAAAACGAACTTTCCGCCCGCGAATTTTTTGTAGGTAGCCTGAAATTTTTTGCATCGCTCCCCCGAAAAATCGGGCGGCTTTTGCTTTTGCGGGGTTGCTCTTGGAAATCTTTTCCCGCCGTTTTGCAC
>JAJXPD010000122.1:4694-6714 GCA_021641325.1 Opitutales bacterium | reverse complement strand
CTGCCCGCTTGTGTAGTTGAACAGCCCCGTGTGGCGTCCGAGCATCTTGCCCGACGGATTCACGATGTTGCCGTCGCTTTCGGGAATGTAGTGTTTGAGGAAGTCCTGAATTTTGATTTTTCCGAGGAAGCAGATTCCCTGGCTGTCCTTTTTTTCGGCGTTCGGCAGCCCGTTCATGCGGGCGATGTCGCGCACTTCGCTTTTGAGCAGCGAGCCTATCGGGAACATTGCGTGTTGCAGCTGCCGCTGGGTAATCATGCAGAGGAAGTACGACTGGTCCTTGCTTGGGTCGGCGGCTTGCACGAGGTCGCGCGAGCCGTCGGGGTTCTCGCGCAGCGAGCAGTAGTGCCCCGTGGCGACGCGCCCGAAGCCGCGTTTTTCGGCGTAGTCGAGAAACTTTCCAAACTTCATTCTGCGGTTGCACATCACGTCGGGGTTGGGTGTCAGCCCGCGCCTGTACCCGTCTACGAGGTATTCGACGATTTCCCTGTGGTACTCCTCTATGAAATCGACCACTTCGAACTCCACTCCCAAGTGCTCCGCGACCGCGCGGCAGTCGAGAATGTCCCGATGCCACGGGCAGTCTCCGAAAACGTCGATTCCCTCCTCGTTCACCCACGTTTTCATGTAGGCGGCGGAAACGTCCTCCCCCTGTTGGCGGAGCATTGTGAGTGCGACGGAGCTGTCCACGCCGCCCGAAAGGGCTGTCATTATCTTGCTCATTTCGAATTTTTGTACCACGACGCCGTTATGGCGTAGCGTTTGATTTTGTAGTTTATCACGCGTTCGGTGAGGTTGAGTTTGCGGGCGGCGGCGGCGGCGTTGCCCCTGTTGGCTTTGAGGGCCTCGGTTATAAGCTCGCGCTCGAACGACGCCACCATCGAGTTGAAGTCCACGTCCTCCCCGTAGGGAGCGGGTTTGTCCATGTAGCCCGCGCGGACGGCGGGGGTAAGGTTGTAGCCCGAAATCGCGGAGTCGTTCGACGACATCACCGCGCGCTCGATACAGTTTTCAAGCTCGCGCACGTTCCCCGGCCAAGTGTAGACGGTCATCATGTTGATTGCGGGCGTTGAAATGCGCTTGATGTTTTTGCCGTAGATTTTGTTGTATTTTTCAAGAAAGTGCTCGGCAAGGAGCACGATGTCGCTTTTTCTGTCGCGCAGGGCGGGCAGGTGGACGGTGTTTTTTGAAAGCGCAAGGTAGAGCTTTTTGTCGAAGCCGTTTTGCTCGACCGATTTTTCGAGGTCGGCGCACGATGCGCAGATAAGGCGGGCTTTCCCCGCGGCGTCGGTCGAGCCGTTGATTCTCCTGAATCTGCCCGTGGAAATGTATTCCGCAAGAAGCTTCTGGGCGGCGGGCGAAATTTCCGCGATTTCGTCGAGAAACACCGTTCCCCCCTTTTCGAGAAGCCCCTCCTTGCCGAAGTGCGCGTTTGCAAAGGCGTCCTTTTCGAAGCCGAAGATTTCGCCCACAAGCGCGTAGTCGGGCAATGCCGCGCAGTTTACCACCGAAAACGGCTCTCCACCGATTGCCCTTGCCACAAGCTCCTTGCCCGTGCCCGATTTTCCGCGTATCAGCACGGGCTTGTGCTGGCGCGAGAACCGCGCAATCGCCTCGTACACAATCTGCATCGCCCCGCAGTTGCCCAAGATGTTCGGCGGGCGCATGAGGGTTGTGCTAAGTTCGAGTTTCAGCCGCCTGTTTTCGTCGAGAAGCTTGTTGCGCTCCTCGTGTTTGAGGTAGATGAGCGCGACGGCGTCGGCGAGAATGTTGGCGACGGTTTCGAGCAGTTCGAGGTCGCGGTCGAGGTCGGCTTTTTTTGGCAGTTTGCGGTCTATGCTGAGAGTGCCGATGACCTGCTCTATGTAGATAATGGGCACGCAGACGAACGCGATTCCTTCGAGCGATTCTCCGCGGGTTTTCGTGCGGTCGAGGAATTCTGGGCTTTTTGAAATGTCCCTGATTACAACCGACTTCCCCTCCGCAGCCACGCGCCCCGTGACGCCCTCGCCCATTTTGT
>JAJXPD010000122.1:0-4684 GCA_021641325.1 Opitutales bacterium | reverse complement strand
TTATGGATTCGTCGTCCATGCCGTGCGACGCCTCTATAAAGAGATAGTCTCCGTCGCGCAGGGTGATTGTGCCGCGCAGAAGCCCCATTTCGCGGTCGAGAATTTCGAGGGTTTCGGCGATAAGCTCCGAGACGTTTTTTCTTCGCACCACCGCTCGGCTTATTTTGTGCAGCACCGACATTTCGAGGTCGTCGTATCGAATCTCGTTTTCGATGTCCTGTGCCGTCTTTTTTGCCATATTCGTCCATTTATTTCACGGAATCGGCGGCGTTTCAACAATAAATTCGGGCGGGCGGAAGCAAAAAAAACTTGTATCGACGGCAAGGCGGAATAGTCTTGGGGAAAATGAGTGAAGCTTACCAAGTCATAGCGCGCAGATACCGCCCGAAACAGTTTTCGGAACTCGTCGGGCAGGAGCATATCGTAAAGACCCTCACCAACGCGATAGAGTCGGGGAGGATTGGGCACGCGTACCTTTTCGTCGGTCCGAGGGGCACGGGTAAAACGACGGTCGCCAGACTTTTCGCAAAAGCCCTCAACGCAAAGGGCGGCCCGAATATCCACCCAGACGACAACGACGAAATCTCCCGCGCAATCATGGACGGCTCGTGCATGGACGTCGTGGAAATCGACGGCGCGTCGAACCGCTCGATTGACGAAATCCGCAATCTCCGCGAGGAGTGCCGCTACGCCCCTGCGCAGTGCACCTATAAAATCTACATTATCGACGAAGTCCACTCGCTGACCCCCGACGCATTCAACGCCCTTCTGAAAACGCTCGAAGAGCCGCCCGCGCACGTCAAATTCATTTTCGCTACGACAGAGGCCCACAAGGTTTTGGGCACAATAACGTCGCGCTGCCAACGTTTCGAATTCCGACCGATTCCCGAAAATCTCATCGCAAACCACCTTGCGGAAATCGCGAAGAAAGAGGAAATCTCCGCGACGCCAGAGGCGCTGGCGGCAATAGCGCGGCTCGCAAACGGCGGCATGCGCGACGCCCAGAGCATTCTCGACCAGATGATTTCGTTCTGCGGGCGCACGCTCGGCGTCTCCGACGTAATCGGCGTCTACGGATTGGCGTCGGACGCGCAGATTTCGGGGCTTGTGGAAAACATGGCAAAGGGCGACTATTCCGCGGTTGTGAAGTCTGTGGACGAGCTTGTCAACGGCGGCTGCGACCTCTACCGCGCCTTGTGCGACATGCAAAACTATGTCCGCAATTCGATGATGGAGTCTTTCTCTACGGGCTACAAGGAGTTCGGCGGCAAACGCCTTTCGAGCGAGCAGATGATGCGCATGCTCGACGTGCTTCAAAACGCCGAAAAGGGACTGAAAAACGGGCTTTCCGAAAAGGCGAACTTCGAGGTCGCGCTCCTGAAAGCCGTCGAGCAGAGCAGGGCGCGGGCGATAAACACGCTCATCAAGGAACTTGAAAAACTTTCGAACGCCCCCGTCGAAGTTCAAAAAAAAAATAGCCCTTCTGCTTAGGGAGGTTTTGAAGGAGTCGCGCGACTTCGCCCGCGCATACGCGGCGGCGGTCGAACGCGCCCCGAAGGTCAAAAAATTCGCGCCGCCCACGGAGGAGCGCAAGGCGGTTGTGTACCAGTCGAACACGGCGGAGTTCGAGGCGGCGTTGGGCAAAATTTCGAAAGGGCTTCTGGCTGTGCTCGATTCGCAGTTCGGAAGCAAGCCGCAGTCGCTTGTTGTGGGCGGCATAAAAGATGAGCGTTCGGCGGAAAAGCCCGACGACGCCGCAATCGAGGACGAATCCGTTTTGCGGATTTTCGAAGAGGAGGATTCTGAATAATGGAACATGCTTTTATTTTGTTTTTCGCCGCGCTTGCCGCAATCGGGATTGCTTTCGGCGTTTGGAGGTGGCTGTCTGTCTCCCGCAACGCGAAGCGGCTTGCCGAAAACTCGGAGCGCGCTGCGGAGATGCTTGCGCGGCTCGCTTCCGAAACCGCCCGCGCCGACGCCGTGCTTGCCGAAAATTCCGAATTGAAGACGGAACGCGCCGCGCTCATAGAATCGAAAATCGCGGCGGAAAAAAAGCTCTCCGCCGCCGAGGAACGCGCCGCCGCGCTCGCCGAGCGCATCGCAAACCGCGCCGAGGAGGAACGCGCCTTGCGCGAGAAATTCGCGGCGGATTTCGAAAACCTTTCGAACAGAATCTTCGAAACCGCCCGCGGCAAAATGACCGCGGCGAACGCCGAGCAGGTCGGCATGGTTCTCGCGCCGCTAAAAAGCAGCCTCGGCGAGTTCCGCGAGCGCGTCGAAAAACTCAACGAAACGAGCGCGCGCAACAACGCGTCGATGGGGGCGCAGATAGAGTCGCTGCTGAAAATGAATACGCAGCTCGGCGACGAAGCCCGCAACCTGACGGCTGCGTTGCGCTCCAACAACAAAGTTGCGGGCAACTGGGGCGAGGCGGTTTTGGCGCGAATCTTCGAGTCTTGCGGCTTCATGGAGGGCATACATTTCCGCTCGCAGAAAAGCTACGCCGACACGCAGGGCGAGCAAAAACGCCTTATGCCCGACTACGTTGTGTATCTGCCAGACTCGCGCTCCGTCGTTGTGGACTCAAAACTCTCGCTCCCCGATTTCGTCGACTACTGCTCCGCCTCCGACGCCTCCGCAAAACGCGCGGCGTTGACGAAATTCAAAAAATCCGTGCGCGAACACCTCAACGAATTCGCTAAAAAATACAACGATTTGCCCGATATTACCTGCGGGTTCAAGGTTATGTTCGTGCCCGTCGAGGGCGCGTACAGCCTCATTGTCGAGGAGGACAAAACGCTTATCGCCGACGCCTACGCCGCAAACGTGCTCGTCGCCGGCCCTTCGGAAATCATGACCGTTTTGAAGTTCGCCGAAATCGCCTACCGCAACGAGGCGTTCGCAAAAAATCTCCGCGAAATCTGCAATGTGGGACGCCTTTTGCACGAGCGCGTCGAGCTTTTCTCCAAACGCTTCGAGCAGCTCGGAAACAAGATAACGACCCTCCAAAAGGACTACGACGACACCCGCAAAACGCTGTCGCAGGGCGGGCGGAGCGTGCTCGACACCGCGAAAAGATTTATCGAAAAATCAAAGAACGCAAACATCGACTTTGAAGAAAGCGAGCCAGAAAATGAGCGATGAACAAAAACGCCCCGAATGGGTTCCAGAAAACGCCGACAAACGGTTCTTCACGACTTCTGTAATGTCGGGAGTTCCGTCGCCGTCCGACGTTTCCTACGCGCCGCGCCCGAAGCGCAAAAAGCTCACTCTCGAAGACTACAAGGCGGGCGTGCTCGCCGCCGACAAAACCGTTCTGGCGCGGGCAATAACACTCGTGGAAAGCAATTCCGACGCGCACTTCGACGCCGCGCAGGAGCTTATCGCAAGCCTGCTTCCGCATTCGGGCAAGGCGTTCAGAATCGGAATTACGGGCGTCCCCGGCGCGGGGAAATCGTCGTTCATAGAGACATTCGGCTCGATGCTCTGCAACGAGTTCGGCAAGAAAGTTGCGGTGCTCGCGGTAGACCCGTCAAGCTCGATAACCGGCGGCAGCATTTTGGGCGACAAAACCCGCATGGAAAACCTTTCGCGCAACGCAAACGCGTTCATTCGCCCGTCGCCGTCGGGCGGAGTGCTCGGAGGGGTCGCCCGCAAAAGCCGCGAAACAATGATTCTTTGCGAGGCGGCGGGCTACGACGTAATCCTCGTCGAAACCGTGGGCGTAGGGCAGAGCGAGGTCACCGTGCGCTCCATGACGGACTTCTTCCTGCTCGTGCAGCTTGCCGCGCAGGGCGACGAATTGCAGGGAATAAAAAAGGGCGTCATCGAGCTTGCCGACGGCATTCTCGTCAACAAGTGCGACGGCAACATGGTGGAACGCTCCAACCTCAAACGCGCCGAGCTTGCGGGGGTGCTCAACTTCCTCAACTCGCCTACGCCCGATTGGAAGCCGTTTTGCGACGTCTGCTCCGCGCTCACGGGCATGGGCATTCGCTCCGCGTGGGAGAAATTGGAGGAGTTCCGCAGGAAAACAACCGCCGACGGATACCTCGAAAAACGGCGCGGAGAGCAGGAAACCGAGTGGTTCAAGTCGCTGCTCGAACGCGAAATTTTGCGCAGATTCTACCGCCGCGACGGCATGGAGGAGGCAATTGCCCGCTACTCGAAACTCGTCTCCGACGCCGAAATTACCGCAGCCGCCGCCGTCAAAAAACTGATGTCCGACAATGGATAGCGGCGAACCGCAGATTTCCCCCGACCTCAAAAACACCGTGGCGGAGTTCCGTGCCTTTCTCAAAATGGAGCTTGGGCGGAGCGCAAACACGGTGGCTTCGTACACGTCCGACGTCGCGCAGTTCGCGGCGTTTCTGCACGCGCGGAAAATAGAGTCGTTCGCCGACGTCGACGCCGACTCGCTTGTCGAGTGGATTTCGGGGATTGCCCGCAACACAAAGGCTTCAACGCAGTCGCGGAAACTCAGCGCAATGAAGTCGCTCGCGGGCTTCCTCGTAGACGAAAGGGTTTGGTCGAAAAACTACTGCGACCTCGTCGCGCGTCCGAAACTCAGGCGCAATATCCCCGAAATACTCTCCGCCGAGGAAGTCGCCCGCCTTCTGGAAGCCCCGCCTACCGACACCCCAGAGGGGCTGCGCGACCGCGCCATGCTCGAACTGATGTACAG
>JAJXPD010000121.1 GCA_021641325.1 Opitutales bacterium | reverse complement strand
ACGTAGATGTCTTGTGCGCTTGCAAGCTCCGAGATGAGCGACAGTGCAAATATCAGTACATGCTTGATTTTCATGGTAGTTGTTTTGTTTTGTTATTTTCTGTAAAAAAAGTCGCGGCGGTATTTTTCGCGGGTTTTCCTTTTGATTGTCTCTTTTTGCGCGGAGAACGATTCGAGCACCTCCTCTTTCAGCCGCTTGTCGCCGCGCCTTACAATTTTTACCGTGTTGCCGACGCCTCCGATTTTCCTTTCGAACGCCCCGGCGTCCGCGTCCGACTCCGCCCAGATTGTGTCGTCGGGCGAGCTTCTGTTGTAGTAGAGGTACTGCCCCTTGTAGACGTAGAACGTGTTGTTTTGCAGCAGCGCGGGGTGTTTCTGGACGCTGTAAACGGGCGCGCCCCAGAATATGTTGTTCTTTACGACAAGCCCCTCGACGGGGGTTCTTTCGTAGGAGAGCAGGTTGGCGTCGCGCGTTTCGGGCGATGAAAATTCGTTTTCGCCCATGTCGAAGCATTTGTTGTTCGAAAATTCGCAGTTTTCGTATTTCGCCGTTCCCTCCTTTGCGGTCAGAAAGTGCTCGAAAGCCTGTCTGCACCTGAAAAAAGAGTTGTTCGAGAACTTTATGTTTTTTGCCGACATGCCGTTTCCGCCGTGCCCCTGAATCGTCGCGCCGCAGTCGTATGTGCGCGAGATTCGGCAGTTTTCGACGAGGTTGCCGTTGCACGGGTCTTGGGCGGAAATCCAGAATTCGACGCCGTTGCCGAGCCTCACCCACTGCGGGTAAGAGAGCTGGACGCTCCCGCCGATGAGGTCGATGTCGAGGTTTCGGAATTTGCAGTTCCACGCCTTGCTCACGCCGTGCACGCCGAAGCCCTTGACGGCGATGTTTTGCACCGTGCAGTTGCGCAGGTTGCGGATTCCGAACGAGTAGGTTATGAAGCCGATTTTGTCGCGGGAGTCGGCGGGGTTTTTGTCGAACTTGAAATAGAGGTAGCGGAATGTCTGGCTTTTCGATGCGCGGACGTCGGAAGTCCAAATATTGTCTGATACCCAGAAGTCGCCGACATGCGACAGGTCTGAGAAGCTGCGCACCAAGTGTCCGTATACTTTGTCGGTTTTTGCGAAGTAGATTGCGCCGATGTTGTTTGTTTTTCCCTCCGCCTTGTAGCCTCCGAAATCCTCCCGCTTCGAGAGATCGAGCCGCCAGATGCCGTTGGGCAGTTTTACCCACGCGTCGTCGTTTTCGAGGATTTTCAGCCCGCAAAGAAGCGGCGCGTTGCCCTCGCCGTAGGCGTCTATTTCCGAGTCTGAAAAATCCTGCAAGGTTTCGAAGAAGACATCGCCGCGTTTCAGGAACAGGTTTACGCCGTCTTTGGGGGCGGCGGCGATTGTGCGAAGCGGCGCGGAAAGCGAGCCGTCGTTTTTGTCGTCGCCCGACGACGACGAAACGTATACGTCTTTGCCGAAAAGCGAACAGATTGCGACAAATGCCCCCGCGCCGATGAGAGCGAATTTTGATGCCATAAAAAATGTACCGTTCGAATAATCAGACGGTACATTGCGCGTAGAATTTTGTCAAGCCGATAAACTCAGAGCACGAAGGGGTCTGCGCCGAGCGTTCCCGCCAGCGATTTCAGATAGCCCATGCTCTTTACCGACTTAATCCGCGCCTTGACCGACTCTATTTCCGTCGCCGTTTGCGGCGTCTTTTCCTCGGCGGGCAGCGATTGCAGGTTTGCCAGCACCGTTTGCAGGTGGTTGACTTCAATCTGCTGTCTTGTGATGAGCCTTTCGGCGTACCACTCCGAGTTTATGACGCTTTCGAACGTGAACATTTTGCGGATAGACTCGTCTTCGAGCGTCTTGCCATCGTAGTTGCCGTCTTTCATGATGTGCAGCAGTGCTTTGAGGGGCGGGCACGCGCCTTCGATTGAGCCGTCGTTGAAATACATTTCGGCGGCGCGTTTGTGCGCCCCCGCCATGTTGTCCATGCCGTCCACGAACGTTTCCATGTCTTGGAGTTCGGGGCGGAGCATGTCGGGGGTGAATATCGACGCGGGGGTCGAGAATATTCTGCCGAAGAAGCGTTTTACGAATTCGTCGGTGATTCGCCAGCCGAGGCGCGATGCGAGCACCTTTTTGCCCTTGTATTCGAAGTCTTTGCAGCGTTCGAGCATGCCGTCCTCGATGAGCTTTTCGGGGCGGAGTTCGTCGGGCTTCATGCGCGACCAGATTTCGGGCACGAGCAGGCTGATGTCGTGGTCGATTCTGTATTTCGGGCCGAGGTATCCCGTGCTGCTGAGCCAGCCGTCGTATTCCGTCAGCGCGAACGAGACGAGCGCGTTGTTGAGGTCGGTAATGGGGCAGAGCGCGTTGAACGGCGCTTTCGTCATTGCGCCCTCCAAGCCCGCTCCGACCGTGGACGGCGACTTGCCCGTCATCGACGCGATGTACTCCATGAAGAGTTCGGGAAGTTCCAGATAGTGCATGGGGCCGTGCACCGCAAGCGACCTTATGCCGTCGCCCGCGGGGTTGTTGCGTCTGCCAGAAATCACCGCGCACACGGGGTGCGGCACGGTTTTGTCGAGCGGAATGTGCCGCGCGAGCCTCATGCCTACGTTCGCCACATAGTACTTGCGCTTGTTTACGATGTCGTCCCTGTTTTGCAGGTAGCGGACGTTTTTGCTGGGCGCGCCATTTACGAGGCGCGGATTCGCCGAGCAGACAACGTAGTCGGGCTTAGGCTCTTTGAGGAAGTGTTCGAGGTTCTCGCGCATGGGCGCGGTGAATTTATCGAAGCGCAGCACGTCTTCGGCCATTTCCTGAACCTGCGGCCTGTCGAGCGGCTCGTAGTTCGAGAAGAACACGCCCTTTTTCGACATGTCCGATTCCGCGCGTTTGTCGTAGCCGCGCACCACCGCTTCGTCGGGACGCTGGAAGAGCCTGTATTCGCAGTTTTCCGTGAATTTTACCGACGCTTTCGGCTTCTTCGACATGTAGTCGGGCAGATAGTCAACACTGCTTCTTGCAACGACAACCGAGCTTGTGATGTCGTCCTCCATTTGCAGCTTGACCGACGGCGCGAAGTCTTTGCGCAGGCTGAACGTGCGCCACGAACCGTCCTCCGTAAAGCCGATTCTAAGGTACGAGGTCAGCACGTTTGCGTTCTTGTATTTGAGCGTGTTGCCGCTTGTGCCGTTGATTGTGTCTACCGTGAATTTGTCCTGCCATTTGCCCTCCCATTCGGGGCGGTAGTGGCGTTTTACCGTCAGCACGATTTCCCTGATGTAGAACGGGATTGATTCGACCCACTTGTTGTATTCGTCGGTGAAGTCGTCCGAGGGCGTGAGCAGTTTTACTACCGAGCCCATCGTGCGGCGCGAATCCAGAATTTTGCGGCTGTTTTCGCCCTTGTTTTGCGAGGGGTCTTTGTTGCGGCTGCCGTAGTTTTTGTTGATGATTTCCTCAACGAGCGCGATGTCCTTCTTGAAGTCGGCTACAATCGACGGCCCGTGGATAATGGCGTCGGAGATGTCTTTCGAGATTTCGCTCTTGCCGCCGCCCGAAACCGTCGCGGGCTTGTGGCAGTACATTCCCTCCTCGACCGTGCCGACAAGACGCCAGCGGCGGCTTTCGTGCGGCCTTGCCATTTCCACCTTGTAGCCGGCGGGGCTGATGTAGGTGATGTGCGGAAGCAGTTTTATGCTTTTCTGCTCGCCGTTTTTCTCCCATGTAACGGTTTGGGTTTTTAGCGAGAAATACGAGTCCTGGTCAACGTATATTACGTCGGGATATTTTTTGTCTCTCGCCCAGCCGTCGTCGAAAACTTCGATTCTGTCGCCGAGAAGCTCGACGAGTTCCGAGAACTTGCTGCGCGTGTTCGGCGCGTACGATTTCAGCCAGAAGTCTTCGCCGAGGTCGCGGCTTGCGAACGCCGTCGCGCCGCCGCTGTGCTCTTCCTCGCACTGCCCGTACATGTTCGCCGCATAGCTGATTTGCGTTTTGATTTCCTTTTTGGAGTAGCCGAAATAGTTGTCGGCAAGCAGTGTTACGATTACGCCGCTCGAATCGCGGGCGGTGAGCTTGAAGGGCTTGCCGTCGTTGTAGATTTCGGATTCGTCCTTCCAGCACATGCCGTCGCGCTTTTGGCGGTCGGTTGCGTCTTCGAATTTGGGAAGCCCAAGCTCTTTCTTGGTGAGTTTTGTGAGGTAGGGGGCGAGCACGATGCAGCCCGTGTTGCCCGTCCAGGAGTCGTACTGGCGGTACGAGTCGTTCTTTTCAAGGTATGGATTTCCGCCGTTGCCGAAAATGCTTTCCACAAAGTCGAGGTTCGACACAAGCCCCCCGGGCGCGAAGAAGCGTATTTCCATTGTCTTCGCTTTCGAAACGTTCGGGATTTCGGGGCAGACAATCGGGCGCAGGAAGAGCGATACCCATGTGCGCGCCTTGTTTTTCTGCGTCGAGGTAATGGGCAGTTCGAGAATGTCGTCGGAGGCTTCGAACGCCTTTTTCCACATGTTTTTGAAGACGATTTTCGGTACCGCCTTTTTGTCGTCGGGAATCGGAAGCCCGCCCTCCGCGACGTGGAAGACGCCCGATGTCGTGCGCCTGTCGTTTTGCGGGTTGTTGAGAATGCCCTGACGCACCCTGAACGACTGCACGACTGAGTTTTGGTACATGTCGGAGTCGGGCGGCATGGAGAGCGTGCGCGCCGTGCCGAAATGGTCGAGCACAAAAGTTTTGTGCGGCAGGCTGGGCACGGGTTCGCGCTCGTCCATCACGTCTTCGAGGTAGGACTCTATGAACTCCATAATCCGCAGGTCGGACGGGCAGTAGATTTTAGACGAAAGTTTTGCGAACTCCCTGTAATTTTCGAGCAGCGGTTTTGCGAGTTCGAGAACCGGATAGTTCGATTCGTCGCCGAAAACGGGCTCGCCCGCAGCCGACAACCTCATGTTTACGTATTCGAAAAGCGCGTCGCCTCCGACTTCGTTTTCGCCGGAGTCGGGATTGATTCCGAGAGTTGCTCTATAATCCATAAAAACTAAAAAAATCAAGGCGCATGTTATAAGCAAAGCACGCCACTTCAAGCGAATTTTTGCGCCTTGCGGCAATATTTTTCCGGCGGAATTTCCGCCGAAATTTTCGCGTTTTTTGCCGCAATTTGCTCAAACGCCCGCGTATATTATCGGACGAAAAAAAATCCCGAAAACGCAATGTTTTCGGGATTCCGCTTCTCGGATTTTTTCGGAAGTCTACGCGACGTCGATTTCGCGGTACGCCCGCAGAACCTTTTCGTCGCCCGCTTCGGACTTGTCGCTTTGCAGGTGTTCCGCGCCGTAGATGCCTCGGTAGCCCTTGTCGTGGATATGTTTAATCAGGACTTTGTAGTTGATTTCTCCCGAAAGCGGCTCTGTGCGGTTGGGAACGTCGCCGAGGTGGTAGTAGGCGATTTCGTCCCACGCGGCGTCAATGTTGCGGATAAGGCTGCCCTCCGTGTTCTGCTGGTGGAAAACGTCGAAGAGGATTTTGCACGACGGGCTGTTTACCGCCTTGCAAATCATGTACGCGTCGGAGGTTTTTTGCAGCCAAAGACCGGGGTGCGCCGTGAACGAAAGCGGTTCGAGCACCATTATAAGCTCCGACTTCTCGCAGATTTCGGCGGCGTATTTGAGCTGTTCTACGACGTTCGCCATCTGGTAGGACTGTTCCAGCGAAAGGTCGGTATTGCCGATTACGACCGTCGTCCACTTTGCGTTGATTTCCTTGCCGATTTCGACGGTTTTCTTTGCCTCGGCCTTGATTCTTTCAATCGCCGCCTGTTTGTCGGGACGCGCCCCGCGCTTGTCGCTTTTGCAGGCGGTAAGCCACTTCCCGCCGCCTATCGACGACGTGAACACGCCGAAGTCCATGCCCAATTTTGCGATGCGGTCGGCAAGAGCCCTGCGCTTTTCGGGGGCGTATTTCATCATGTCGTTGTCTTCCATTGCGCGGAAGCCCTGGTCGTACCAGAAGTCGATTTTGTCTACGTCGGAAAGTCCCTTAGTGAGGTGGGGGCAGAGGTTTGTCCACTTGTAGATGTTAGCTGCGAATTTGCATTTGAAGGGCTTTGCGCCTTTTGCGCCGCCCGATGCTTTTGCCGACGCGCCGATAACCGACGCGCCCAATATCGCGCCGAGCGTCTGTTTTGAGAATGTTCTTCTGGTCATTGTGTTGATGTAGGTTTGTGTTGCGCGGATTTCCGAATCCGCGGAGTGAAAGTTCGAAGACTATTTTTTGGAATTTTTAAAGTCAATATAAATTCCGCCGCCGAGGATTACCGACGGGTCGGAATCGTGAATGGCGAGCACTTGACCGCCCGCGATTGCCCGCTGGGGCTTCTCGAATTCCACCCTTGCGCGGTTGTCGGGAAGCGGCGTGAAGAGCACCTTTACGAGGTCGTCGCGGTATCGCACGCGGGCGTAGATTTCGCGCGGCTCCAAAATCGGCTTGTTAATCCAGTTGATTTCGTCGATTTCAGCGGACGCGCGCCAGAGGTCGGGGGCGTCGGGGGCGTCGAAGGCAACGACAAGCTCGTTTTTCTCGAAATTTTTTGCCACCACTACATACCTCTTGCCCTCGGCGTTCGACGGCACGCCTATTCCCTTGCGCTGCCCGATTGTGTAGTTTAACAGCCCCGTGTGGCGTCCGAGCATCTTGCCCGACGGATTCACGATGTTGCCG
>JAJXPD010000294.1 GCA_021641325.1 Opitutales bacterium | reverse complement strand
TAAACTCGCGCGGGGTTGCGACAATCGTCGAGTCCGAAAAATCGTCCGTCAGCGGAGTCTTGTGGAAAATATCGCGCTTCGACGAGGAAGCTCTCGACTGCTTTGAGGGCGTCCGTTCGGGCGCGTATGTAAAGCGCCGGATAACGCTGTCGCTCGGCGGGAAAAGAAGGGACGCCCTCGTGTATGTCGGTTCTGATTCCGAAAGGGGGCTTCCGCGTGCGGGCTATCTCGAGCGGATAATCCGCGGCGCGGAGTATTTCAAACTCGGAAGGGAATATATTTCGCAACTGGAAAGGCTCGCATATGTCTGAAAACATCGTCGCAGTCTACGGAACGCTGAAACGCGGAAAGACAAACCACTTCATCATGGAATTGCTTTCGGCGGAATTTTTGAGTACGGGGAAAACGGCGGAAAAATATCCGCTGACAACCGACGGAATGCTGCCGTATCTTTTCGCCGAAGCGGGAGTCGGACACCGCATTCCCGTGGAAATCTACAGGGTATCGGACACCGCGCTTGCGGTAATCGACAGGTTCGAATGCCATCCGAAATTCTATACCCGCAAAAGCATTAAATGCGAACTCTCCTCGGGTGAAACCTTGGAGTGCTTCGTGTATTTTGCAAACGGCGGCAGACCGTCGGAGGAAAAGTCGAAACTGCTTAAAAATTATTAAAAGTTTGTTATTGGACTTGATATCGGGACGACGGAGAGCGTGTATGCGCTCCGTCAAACATGGGAAAAAGTATGGACGAAAAACTGTTGAAAAAAGGCATAAAATACGTCGTGAAAATAGGGCGGAACAGAGTCGCCGTCCGCCTTATCCAGAAGAACGCCGACGGCGTTTCCTATCTCGTCAGAAATCTAAAAACGCTCAAGCCGTTCTTCGTGAAAAGCGCGAAATCGTTTGCGGATTTTCAGAACGAAGACGAGCGGACAAAGGCATTGAAGGCAATAGAAGACGAAAACGCCCCGATTGTCGTCGGAGAAACTTCAAAACTTTCAAAAGAACCGAAAGTTTCCAACGTTTCAAAAATATCAAACGAAGTCAAAGTTGCCAAAAATCCCAAAATTATGGGTTTCGGTAAATGCGCCTTCGTCAAGGCGCTCGGACGCATGGGCTACGACTGTGCACGGGCGCGGAAAGTGTTGGAACATTTCGGAGCGGAAATGCCCGAAAAATCGCTGAAAATACAACTGTACTTCGGCAGGAACGAAAAGTTCTGGGGTAAATTCGGGAAACCGGCGGAACTGTCGGAAATATATATTCC
>JAJXPD010000120.1 GCA_021641325.1 Opitutales bacterium | reverse complement strand
GCGTGCATGTATGTAGCGTTTCTGATTTTTTATATGGGTTAGTTAGAATCTCTACGATTCGAAAACAAAAACGCCCGATTCCTTAATGCGGAATCGGGCGTTTGCTTTTTTATTTGTCAAAAACTGTTTGAATTTACGACAGCAGTTTTACCGCGCGTTCGAGCGTGTCCGCGAAGAAATCCACCTCTTCGAGCGTATTGTAGAACGCAAGCGACGCCCGCGCAAGCCCCTCCACGCCGAGCGTTCCCATAAGCGGTTCGGCGCAGTGATGCCCCGTTCTAATCGCGATTCCAGAGGCGTCGAGCATTACGGAAATGTCGTTCGGGTGGATTCCAATGCAGTCGAACGACACCACGGGAACTTTGCCCGCCGCGTTTCCGAAAATGCGCACCCCGCCGATTTCCGAAAGCCGCGCTGTCATGCGGTCGAGCAGCTTGCGCTCGTGGGCATGCGCGCCCTCGCGGTCAATCGACATCATGTAGTCTATTGCCGCGCCGAAGCCGATTGCGCCTGCGATGTTCGGCGTGCCCGCCTCGAAGCGTTCGGGGGAGGGGCGGAAAGTTGTGCCGCTCCACGCGACGTTTTCAATCATGTCGCCTCCGCTTTGGTAGGGAGGCATTGAGTCTAGCAGCTCGCGCCTTGCAATAAGCGCGCCGCAGCCCGTCGGACCGAAGCATTTGTGCGAGGACATCGAGAGGAAGTCGCAGCCGAACTTCGAGACGTCGTCGAGCATGTGCGGCGACGACTGCGCGGCGTCTACCGAAAATTTCGCCCCGACGCTTTTTGCGATTTTCGAAATTTCCGCGATGTCGTTGACCGTTCCAAGCACGTTCGATGCGTGCGCGACTGATACGATTTTCGTCCTTTCCGACACCCTGCGTTTGAGGTCGTCCATGTCGAGCGAGCCGTCGGGCAGGATTTTCGCGACGGCGATTTTCGCGCCCGTTTTTTGCGCGGCAATCTGCCACGGCACGATGTTTGCGTGGTGCTCCATTTCGGTAAGCAGGATTTCGTCGCCCGACTTCAAATTCTCCTGCCCCCAAGCCTGCGCGACGATGTTCAACGCCTCCGTTGTGCCTCGCGTGAACACTGCGGTGAAACCGTCGGGCGCGTTTGCGAATTCGAGCACCCTGTTCCTTGCGCGTTCGTAGGCGATTGTTGCGCGGTCGCTGAGTTCGTGCGCGCTTCTGTGGATATTTGCGTTGTCGCGCAGGTAGAAGTTTGAGACGGCATCGACCACCGAGCGCGGCTTTTGCGCGGTCGCGGCGTTGTCGAAGTACACGAGCTTTCCGCCGCCGCGCATTGTCTGGTCGAGCGCGGGGAAGTCCCGTCTGATTTTGCTGACGTTAAATTCCATTGCCTTTATGATTGCACAACGGCGGCGCATGACAAAGAAAAAAATGCGCCCCCGCGAACTTGTCGGAAAAATTCAGCGGCGCAAAAACCGCTTAAAAAATCCGCGTCCGCGCCGATACAATTTCTCCGAAATGAAATTCAAATTGAACAAACCCAAACTGAAAGTCTACTATTGGGACATCTGCCCGCACTGTCGGGCGACTGTCGATTTCCTCAAAGAAAAGGGCGTTCCGTTCGACGCGCTCGACATCGAACGCCAGCCTCCCGACGTCGTGAAGCGCGTGGTTGACGCAAACGGCGGTGTTGACTGGGTTGTGCCGACCCTCGAATACGACGGAAAATGGCGGGCGGGCAGGCGTTTCGACGCCGGCGAGCTTTCCCGCGACCTCAAAGATTGGGGGCTTTTATAGCTCCGCCGCTCGAATTGCGTTGACGAATTTCCCCATGCCGCGCAAATTCGTTCGGCATGTTCGACAATGATACGGTTTTGATTGGCGGCGCGGAAATCGCGCGGCGCGTGGAAGAGCTTGGCGCGGAAATTTCGGCGTGGGTTGCCTCGCGCGGCGTCTCGCTTGTGGTTGTGTGGCTCGCGGAGGGCGCGGTGTATTTCGCCGCCGACCTCACGCGGAAAATCGCCTGCAAAAGCATGCGCATTCATTCGCTTAAAGTGTCGTCGTACGGCGACGGGCGCACGCCGCTTCACGAGCCGAGGGTTGTCGGCGGGCTTCCCGACGTCGCGGGAGCGGACGTGCTTCTGATTGACGACATTCTCGACACGGGGCACACATACGAGACCGTTTCCGGAATGCTTTTGCGCGCGGGCGCGGCGTCGGTAAGGGGCTGCTTTCTGCTCGACAAGCGCACGGGCGTTTCCAAAAAAGTGTCGGGCGATTTTGTCGGCTTTTCGGTGGACGACGTTTTTGTTTACGGCTACGGCTTGGACGTCGGAGGCTTGGGGCGGAACGTTCCCGACATCATGGCGGCAAAGTAGCTTAGCGCATTCCCAGCGCGCAGAACGCAACGGTTATCGCCGCGAACACGGCGACTGCAAGCCCCCAGGCAATCCTCATTTTTCTGCGCCATTTCACGAAGTGCTTGGGGCTGTATTTTTCCGACACATATTTGCTTTGGAACGCGTCGAGGGCGTCGTCGGCATCGAGAAAATACGGATAGGCGCGGTACAGCGACCAAAGAACCGTACCGCACATGGCGAGAAAAATTATCAAATTTTCGGGCATTCTCACAATTAATACGGCGTTGGAGGATACCCGCAAACCGCCCTGAAAGTCAATCCAATATTGAGGCGGGGAGGCATTTTTGGCGTCGCGCGTTTCCGCCGCCGTCCGTGTTTCCAAATGCAAAAAGCCCGCGAGGAGCGGGCTTTTTGTTCGGGCGCAGCATGTTAGCGTCCGCGCTTTTTGCGCTTCGGCTTTGCGGCGGCGTCCGGCATGTGGAAGTCTATCTGGCGTTTGAATCTGTCCACCGACTCCACCTCCACGCGCACCTTGTCGCCCACTTTCAGGACGTTTCCGCCGCTTCTGCCGCGCAGTTCCGTGCCGTCGTTCGACAATCGGTAGATGTCGTCGTGCATGGTGTGGACGTGCACGAAGCCGAACGCCGAAGACTCCGTAAGCTCCACGAAAAATCCGTGGTTCGACACCGCCGTTATCACCGCTTCGAACGACTTTCCCGAGCCTATTGCGCGTTCGAAGTATTCAAGCAGCTTCACCTTGCGCGACTCGCGCTCGGCGTCCGCGCTGTTCTGTTCGGTCTCCGAGATGTGCGCGGCAATACGCCCAAGCTCCTCCTTGCCCGCGATTGTGCCCCGCGCCGGCCTTATCACGGCGTCGAGGTTGCGATGCACGGTGAGGTCGGCGTATCGCCTGATGGGCGATGTGAAGTGCGCGTAGTAGACCATGTTCAGCCCGTAGTGTCCGTCCGCCGACGCGCGGTATTCGGCGCGTTTGAGACTCCGCAGGAACTTCGTTTTTAGCAGGTACGACTGTTGGTGCTTTGCGATTTCGGCGAGCACTTTTAGCACTTCGGGGCGTTTTGTGAGGTCGCCGCATTTGATTCCGAATGTTTGAAGCTCGTCGCGCAGTTCGGCGAGTTTTTCGGGGTCGGGGTTGTCGTGCACGCGCGAGATGTACGGAATCTTGCGGGAGAACAGCTCATGCGCGACGGCTTCGTTTGCCGCGAGCATGAACTCCTCGATTAGCTGGTGGCTCTCGTTGTATTCGGTTTTTTCGATTCTGTCGGCGTATCCGTCCTTGTCGCAGAAAATCTTGAATTCGGGAATTTCGAGGTCGAGGCTGCCGTTTGCCATGCGGCGTTTGCGCATTCTCGATGCGATGTCCCACAGAACTCTCAGCGATTTTTTCAGGTTTGCGAACTCCTTCGGCGGCAGAGCGTCGAGGGGTTTGCCGCCGAATGCGGTTTCGTAGTTTTCGGGCGGCTTGACGGCGAGGATTTTTTCGTCGTCGTCCTCCGTGATGAGCGCGTGCGCCTGTTCGTAGCTGAGGCGTTTAGAGCTTCTGATGACCGAGTTCGCAAAGCGCGCGCTTTTGCATTCGCCGTTTTTGCCGAATTTCATGAACACGCTTTTCGCAAGCCTGTCCTCGTCCTCAACCAGACTGCAAATTCCGTTGGAAAGCTCGAACGGAAGCATTGGGATTACCGTTCCCACGAGGTATGTGGAGTTCCCGCGCGCCTCCGCCTCCTTGTCGAGCGCGGAGTTTTTCCTGACGTAGTGCGACACGTCCGCGATGTGCACGCCGACTTCCCAGTCGTTGCCGACGCGTTCGAGCGAGATTGCGTCGTCGAAATCCTTTGCGTCTTCCGGATCGATTGTGATTGTGAATTTTCCGCGCATGTCGCATCTGCCCGCGCGTTCCTTCGGCGAAACTTTTTGAGGAACTTTTGCGACTTCCGCGAGCACGTTGTCGGGGAATGTTTCCGAAAGGTCGTATTTTACGATAATTGCGCGGTACTCGGCCATCGGCGTGTGGCTCTCTCCGAGCGACTCTATTATTTCGCCCGACGGGTTTATGTGCCGCTGCGTCCATTCGTTTAGCCGCACGACGACTTTGTCGTTCTCGGCGGGGACGGGCGAGATTCCCGATTTTTTCGGGTCGGCGACGATGACGTCGTAGAAGAATTTGGGGTCGTCTGGGACGACGTGCCAGAAGTTGTACGAGCGGCGGAGCGTGCCCACCACTTTGTATGTCTTGCGTTCGAGAATCCTTACGACCCGCGCGTATTTTTTGCCGTCGTCGCCCTTGAAGTCGGGCTTGCGCCTCTTCCCGAACGCCCCGCGCGCGTTGCCGAAGCGTCCGCGCCCGACGGGGATTATCCGCGCGAGGACTTTGTCGCCGTCGAGGGCGACTCCCGTGTCTTCGGGCTTGAATTCAACGCTTGTGCCGTCGGGCATGCGCATGTGGGCGCGTCCGCTCGGCCGGAATTCAATCGTTCCGCTCGCGAGGTCAAGCTCTTCGAGCGCGCCGTACCTGTCGCCCTTGACCCGCGCGATTTCGCCGTTTTTGGACATGCCGGCGAGCAGGTTTTTGAGCTTCAAAACGTCCTTGCGCCCCAGCCCGAGTTCGAGCGCGATTTCGTGCGCGGTGCTCGGCACATAGTTTTTGCCGCGCATCAGATTTTTAAGTTTCTCCGATATGTTTTCGGTGTTCATTGGAGTGTCCTTCCTATTTCGATTGGTACGAGGGCGCACAACGCCGCAACGAAGAGCATTACCGCCGTTTTAGACAGCCGCGCCCCGCGAAGAATTCCCGTCGCGGTGAACGCGCAGACCGCGATTTGCGCCGCGAACAACGCGCCGCCCGCCGCGAATTTGAGCGCGGAAAGCCCGCCGATTTCGGCGTTTCCCGCGGCGGCAATTCCTGCGGAAATCGAGACGAGCATCGAGAGCGCGGCGGTGGCTTCAAACGCGCCCGTTCCGCGTTCGAGCGTTTGAAGGGGCGGCAGGGCTTTTTTTGCGCCTCCGCCGATTTTGTTCCGCAGGGACTTTTGCTGCATCAAAAACAATGCCCCGAACGCCGCGCCCGCCGCCATGAACGCGTACGAGAACGCGGCGAGCACCCCGTGTGCGGCGGCGAACTGCACCGACGCTTTCGGCGTTCCGTCCATCGCCGCGGCGAACATCGGGCAGCCGAGCGGCAGCAGGGCGAGAATCCCCGCGGGCAGCATTGAAAATATCCCCGCAAGCCCGTTTTTCGAGGGGCGGGCGACGGCGATTTGCACCGCCGCGAAAATCCACGCCACCGATTCGAGCAGGTCGTAGGAGGTCGCCACGGGCGCGCAGCCCGTCCGCCAGTAGCGCAGCGCCAACGCCGCCGTGTGGAACGTGAATCCCGCGAGAGCCGCCGCGAACGCGCGGCGTTTTTTCGATTCCGTTTGCGCCCCGAAATTCACCGAGGCGAAGGACGCCAGATAGAGGAGTCCGGCGGCGAGAATTAAAATTGCGTTTGTCATTTTATGTTTTCGAAAATGTTGCGGAAAAGTTTTGCCTGCGCGTCCGAGTTGTTCGGGCACGGCGCATATTCGAACGATTCCCCGCCGCGTTCAAGAAAATACGCGCGGGCGTCGCGGTCGATTTCGGCGAGGGTTTCGGTGCAGTCGCAAAAAAACGCGGGGCAGAGAACGCCGACTTTTTTTATTCCGCGCGACGCGCATTTGCCGAGCAGTCCGCGCGTCGCAGGCTCAAGCCACCTGCCGCGCCCCGTCTTCGACTGCCAGCCGAGCATGATGTCTCCGCGCCCCGACTTCTCGCAGAGCAGCGACACCGTCCTTTCGCACTGCTCCGCATAGGGGCTGCGCTGCGATTCGGGCACGGAATGGAACGACGCTATTATTGCGCCGCAGTCGCCGAGCCGTCCGAGCGACTCCGCGAGCATGTCTATGTATAGCGGGTTGTCGAAGTAGGGCTGTGCGAAGCGGAATTTAAGCCCGCGCGTCGCCTCCTCCGCCGCGAGTTTTGCCGAGAGCGTCGTTGCGTTGGAAAACTGCGGGTAGGCGGCGGCGAAGGAAAATTCGTCGAAGCCGCTTTCGCGGAGTTTTGCGACGGTTCGGGCTATGTCGTTTTCGCCGTATCTGTACGCCGCGAAAGTCGGCACTCCCGAAATCGCGCCGACTTTTTCGGCGAGCGATTCGGCGTAGTGCTTGGTTATAAATTTTCCGCCGAGAGATAATTTTTCCGATTGCTTTGCGTATGCCGCCGCGCGTTTTTTTGCCACCCTGCGGGCGAAAAATTCCCTGAAAGGCGATGGCAGCGGGAGCACGAGGGGGTCGGACAGAAACCCGCGCAAAAAAGCCTCCGCCGCTCCCGCCGAGAAATCGGAGGGCGAGCCGAGGCTTACGATTATCCGAGCTTCCGCCACTTCAAGAAAGTCTGTCGGCGAGTTTCGCCGCCGCCG
>JAJXPD010000119.1 GCA_021641325.1 Opitutales bacterium | reverse complement strand
GGCTATAACCGCGCCTTTTCTGTATTAGTTCGTATTGGCTGCGCCAATTACTGTGATTATAATTGCCGAATGTTTGCAAGAAACTAATTAAAAATAGACGCGCGTTGCGCGGAGAAAAAAGAAAAAGCGGAAATCCTACAACTTGGAATTTCCGCTTTTTTCTACACTCCACTTTTATCCCAACGCATTCTAAAAATCTACTGCGCCGTGCGCTGTAATTTTAGGGGCGTCAAAATGCCCCTATAAGAGTGGCTTTGCGAGTGGCTCAGGGTGCGTGGCGTACTGACGTACGCGAGCAGTCTGAGACATTCGCGAAACGCTCTTAGAGGGGCGTTTTCACGCCCCGTTATAATATCATTGATATAAAGTCCTGATTGGTTTTCGACTGGCTCATTCTTTTTATAAGCGTTTCCGCCGAATCTTCCGGCTTGGCCCCCGCCATTGCGCGTCTCAAAAACGACGCCGCCTCCAGCTCGTCCGCCGACAGCAAAAGTTCCTCGCGCCGCGTCCCCGACGCCGAAATGTTTATCGCAGGCCAAATCCTCAGTTCCGCGACTTTCCTGTCCAGAACCATTTCCATGTTGCCCGTGCCCTTGAACTCCTGAAAAATCAGGTCGTCCATTCGCGAGCCTGTCTCAATCAACGCCGACGCTATAATCGTAAGGCTTCCGCCCTCCTCCGTGTTTCGCGCCGCCGAGAAAATCTGCCTCGGACGCTCCAATGCCCGAATGTCGAGGCCGCCGCTCATCGTGCGTCCGCCGTTTGCCTTTGCCGAATTGTGCGCGCGAGAGAGCCGCGTGAGTGAGTCCATCAAAAGCACAACGTCTTTGCCCGTTTCGACCAAATGCTTTGCGCGCTCTATTGCGAGGTCGGCAATTTTGATGTGGGTTTCGATATTTTCGTCGTTCGACGACGCGTAGATTTCGGCTTCGGGCAAGTCCATGCGGAAGTCGGTGACCTCTTCGGGGCGTTCGTCGACGAGCAGAATCATGAGTTTGCATTCGGGGTGGTTTTGTATTACCCCATAGGCGATGTCTTTAAGCAGCGTCGTTTTCCCCGTCCGCGGGGGAGCTACAATCAGCCCGCGTGTGCCCTTGCCTATCGGGCAGAATATGTCGATTACGCGGTTTGTCATGCGCTCGTCTTTTGTTTCGAGGCGGAGCTTTTTGTTAGGCGCGATAGTCGTCAGCTGTTGGAATGACGGCAGTTTGCGGCGTTCAGTGCACGGCACGCCGTCGATTGTTTCGATAAACCGCACTTTCGGGTTTTGGTGCCCGTTTGCCTGATGCGCCTTTGCGGTGATGTACTGCCCCTTTTTGACGTTGAACCTGCGCACAAGCTCCTTCGGAACGTAGGGGTCGGTACGGCGGGTTTTGCCGCCGCGCTTCGGGTCGAGAAGCACGCCGTTGTTGTTTGTTGTGGGCGCGAAAATTCCGCCCACTTCGACTATTTCAAGGTTGTCCATGATTGTTAAATTTTGATGTTTGCTGCGATTCCCGCGCACTCCGTCCCAAACGAAAAAATCGGCAAAATTGCGGGCGGAAAGAAAACCGCAAACGGCAAGCCCATGAAGAAAAAACGAAAATCGCGGACGCCGTTTTAACAAGAGACATTCAAGCGCGTTTTGCCCGCAAGACAAGCATATTTTGCGAAAAAATCAGCGCGTTGCAAGCGCGCGGGTTTCGCGCAATGCGCGGGAGGCGACGCCGCAAAAAGTCTGCCGCAATGAAAACGCGCGGAGTTTTCGGCGGAGGCGGAAGTTATTTGTCGGTTTGTAGGCTGAGCTTTTTGATTTTCGCGACCTTCACGGAGTCGATAACGGAAGTCACGAAATGAAGAGGCGTCTGTTTGTCGGCAAGCAGAATGAGCGACGCGTCTTTGGGCAGCTCGCGTATCGTTTTTTCGAGGGCTTCGAAAGAGACTTCGCCCGCGTTGAAGTAGTAGCGTCCGTCCCTGTCAATCGCGATTGTGTCGGGCTTTTGTTTCGACGTTCCGACGGAGCTTTCCATGTTGGGCGGCGTGATGTCAACCGCGTAGATGTTTTTAAACTGCATCGTCAGAAGAAAGAAAAAGATAAGCGCGGTGAGAACGTCCACCATCGGGACGATGTTCACTTCCGCCTTTCTTCTGCGCCTGTTCTTCCTGATGTCCACGGACTATTTTCCGCTTTTTTGCTGAATGTCGATAAGGCTTTCAACGCAGATGTTGAGACGCGCGCAAAGCTTGTCTATGCGTCTGTTGAGGTAGGAATTTCCGACGATGGCGGGAATCGCAATCGTAAGCCCCAAGATTGTGGTCGAAAGCGCAAGACCCACGCCGCGCGAGATTGTTTCGGGTGTCGGCAGGGAAGAAGAATCTACCGAGAACACCGCGACCAAGCCCGCGACCGTTCCCAACAGCCCCAAGAGCGGAGCGGCGGAAATCACGATGTCAAGCCAGAACATGCCGCGTTCGAGGCGCGTCATTTCAAGCTGGGCGAAAGCTTTGAGGGCTTCGGGATCGGGCTTGGAGGTGTTGAAATAGTACAGAATTCTTCCGACGGACGACGCGGGCGAAGCCGACGGCAGCACGCCCGAAACAAGCATGCCCGCAATTTCGCGCGGAACTACCTTTGAGTCGCGCAAAGAAATCAACCTCTCTATGATTATAAAGAGAGCCAGAAACGAGCAAAAACCGAGCGGATAAATAAATATCCCCGCGCCTTCCAGAATGAATTTCATGACTATTTAAAGTAAGGCAGAGACGCCGCCTTTTCCCTGATTGCCGACTCCGCGTCGAGTAGTTCCGCAATCGGGTCCCAAGTGCCAGAAACGAGAGCCGCGCGGGCGGTGTCGGGCATGGAGCACTTGCACGAGAAATCTCCGCAGGAGACCGTCATTGCGTCGAGGTTGACGTCCACGGGGGCGTCGGGGTTCTTCTCGATGAGTTCGCCGATTTTTTCGATGTCGGCGTGCGAGGCGCAGACGCAGGGAATGCCGAGTGTCGTCGAGTTGCCGAAGAAAATTTCGGCGAAGCTTTCGGCGACAATCGCCCTGAACCCGTAGTGCCAGAGCGACTGCGGCGCGTGCTCGCGCGACGAGCCACAACCGAAGTTCGCGCCCGAAAGCAGGATTTTCGCGTTCTGTTTGCGCGGGTCGGTCAGCGGGTGGATCTTGTCCGTGCCGTCGGCGTTCTTGCGTTCGTCGTAAAATGCGTATTTGCCCAAGCCTTCGAAAGTCACGCAAACCATGAAGCGGGCGGGAATGATTCTGTCGGTGTCGATGTCGTTTCCGGGAATGAAAACGGCCTTGCCTTTAACGTCGTTGATTTTTTCGAGTGCCATAATTTTTTACAATCCCTCCATTAGAACGATTTTAATTTTTTCGACAACAATTTTTTCCGCCCCGCCGAAAATACGCGCGATTTTTCCGAACGCCCGCCGCCGAACGCTGTCTTAATGATAAAAGGAAAGCGCGGGACGGAAAAATGAAAGTCCGCTGCGATTTCCGCGAAAGAATACCCCTATTTTTACGATATGCAAAACATGAACGGATTAAAAAAACTTGTCTACCTGTTTTTCGCGTGCGCGTCGCTTGCGGCGTGCAACACCCAGCCTCCCGCGCAGAAAAGCCCCGAATGCACGGCGATTGAAACGGTCTATGCAATCGACAAACAAATAGTTTCGACGTCGAACACGGTTTCGGAAGTCGCGGCAAAGTCGCAGTCGGTGGCGCTGACTGGCTGCCCTCCCGAATTTATCGACGCGTATAGGGCGAACGTCAAGGCGTGGCAGAAACTCGCCGACATCGAAAAAAAGATGTACACGGTCAACATGACGAAGGCGCAAACCGACATCGCGAACTTCCTCTCCGAATACCAGTCGAACCCGTCGAAAGCGGCGGTGGAACTGAAACGCCGCTGGCCGTCGCAGGCAAAGGCAATCGACGAATGCACCGCGCAAATCGCATCGACCCGCGCCGACTACATCGCAATAGGCGTGAAGTACGACGCCGTCTACAACCAAAATTCGGGGCTGTTCTAAGCTCCGCAACGCAAAAATTCGGACATTTCGGCGGATTTTCGGAACAAGCCGCCCTATTCGCAACGCGCGCCCGTTTTCGGCGCGCGCTTTTTGCGCATTCGATTGATTTTGTATTTCGCTTGACTTTGCAAACGCCCGCGGTAGGGTAAAAAAAAATCGAATTGGGCGCAACCGCCCGAATTTTTGACGTATGAAAATCGACAACCTGAAAATCTTCACCGGCAGAACGCACCCCGCTCTCGCCGAAGCAATCTGCAAACAGCTGTCGCTGCCCCTTGGAAACGCATTGGTCGAATCCTTCCCCGACAGCGAAACTTTTGTCAAGATTATCGACCATATCCGCGGCGACGACGTTTTTATTATCCAGCCCACGAGCCGTCCCACAAACGACAGCTTCATGGAATTGCTCATCATGATTGACGCCGCCCGCAGGGCTTCGGCAAAGCGCATCACGGCGGTTCTGCCCTTCTTCGGCTACGCCCGTCAGGACAGAAAAGACCAGCCGCGCGTTCCGATTACCGCAAAGCTTGTCGCAAACCTCCTGGTCGCAGCGGGCGCAAACCGCGTGCTTACGCTCGACCTCCACGCCAACCAGATTCAGGGCTTCTTCGATATTCCCTGCGACCACCTCTACGCGTCGCCGGTCATCTACGAATATCTGAAAAACCAGCCCGCAGACAACCTCACGATTTTCGCGCCCGACGTCGGCGGACTGAAACGCGCGCAGGCATACGCAACGCTTTTCAACTGCCAGCTCGGATTCATCGCAAAGCGCAGAATCAGCGCGGAAGTTGTCGAGGCGACAAGCCTTGTCGGCGAAGTCGAAGGCCGCGACATTCTGATTGTTGACGACATGACGGAAACCGCGGGCACGCTTACCGCCGCCGCGAAAATCCTCAAAGACAAGGGCGCAAAAACAGTCAGAGCCGCAGTCACACACGCAGTGCTTACCGACAGCGCGTACGACAGACTTTCGGAAAAGTGGCTCGACGAACTCATTATTACAGACTCCACCCCGCCAGACCCGCGCTATGCCGACTACCCCATCACGGTACTCAGCGTCGCGAACCTGCTCACGGAGGCGATTCTGCGAATCCACAACAATATGTCGGTCACATCGCTCTTCAAAGTCAAGGGCTTCTAAGCGGAAGACAGCTTGCAAAACAGAAAACGCCGTCGATATTCGACGGCGTTTTTTTGCCGGAGGAGACAATTACGGCGGAGAAAAATCGCCCTCCTATGCGCGAAGTTTTCAGTGAAAAAACAGACAAAAAAGCGGGCGTCTGTGGCGTCCGTTTCGAGGCGGGGTTGTTGCAGCTATGAGTTTGCGACGCTGTCGTAAAAGTCGGCAAGGCTTTGGCGCGGCTGCGTTTTGCCGTACTCCATAGCCGCCGACGGGTGTTTGCCGAAAAGCCCCGTCGCCATGTACGCGTGGTCGAAGCCCCACGAGTATTTTCCGCGCAGGGGTTCGATGAAGTTTTGCGCACACTCCAAAATCGGGCGCATGTCAAGGCGTTTCAAATAGCCCGCCAAAAGCTCTGTCCGGCAGTTTCCCGCGCCGCGCCCAAGCCCGCAGAGCGTGCAGTCTACGATGTCCGCGCCGTTTTCGACCGCCTCAATCGTGTTGGCGAAGGCAAGTTGCAGGTTGTTGTGAATGTGCACGCCTGCGCGCTTTTCCGTACAGATATATTTGCACTTTGCGAGAATGTAGCGCAGGCGGTGTCCGTCAAGACCGCCGAAGCTGTCCATCATGTAGACAATGTCGGCGCGGCTTTCGGCGGCGGCTTCGAACGACAGGTTCAGCTCGCGCTCGGAAAGCGTCGAAATCGCCATGATGTTCACGCTCGTTTCGTAGCCGAGGTCGGCGGCGTATTTTACGATGTCGAGGGCTGCGGGCAAGTCTTTCGCGTATGTTGCAACCCTTATCAAATCGACGGGGCTGTCCGATTTTTTCGGCAGCTTCGGCTCGCATTTGCCGACGTCGAACATTGCAGCGATTTTAATCTGGCGCGGATTGTCGCCCACGATTTTCTTTACGGAATCCTCGTCGCAGAACCGCCACTTTCCGTATTTTTCGGGGTCGAAAAACTTGCGGCCGTTCTTGTAGCCGATTTCCATGTAGTCGATACCGGCGTCGGCGCAGGCGTCGTAGACGGCGCGAACGGTTTTGTCGTCGAAGCGGCTGTTTGTGATTGCTCCGCCGTCGCGGATTGTGCAGTCGAGCACGGCGACTCCCTCGTTCGGGAATGTGCGTTCCGCCTCGATTTTCTTTTTGTCGAACGTTTCCATTTCAAAAAAAAAGCCGCGCGCACGCGGCGCACGGCTTTTCCCCATTCCGCGTGTTATTTCATCATTTCGTCGTAGAAATTGACAATCTGTCCGCGCTTGTCGGACTCGTTGTATTCCATTGCGCTTTTCGGGTGGCGGTTGAGGAAACCCGTCGTCATGTACGGGTAGTCGAAGCCCCAGCCGAGCTTTGCGCGCATCGGCTCGATTTCCGTTTCGACGCATTCGAGCAGCGGGCGGATTCTATAACGCGGGTTGTGGAGGAAGCCCACGAGCAGTTCCAGCGGGCAGTTCCCCGCGCCGCGCCCGAGGCCTGCGAGCGTTCCGTCTACCATGTTCGCGCCGCAGACAATCGCCTCAATCGTGTTTGCGAACGCGAGTTGCAGGTTGTTGTGGGCGTGAATGCCGATTTCCTTGCCGAATTCGTGTGCGATGCGCATGTATTTAGCCATCATGTAGCGGATTTGTTCGCTGTACAGCGAGCCGAAGCTGTCTACGAG
>JAJXPD010000118.1:4411-6863 GCA_021641325.1 Opitutales bacterium | reverse complement strand
CTTTTTTTCTACTTCTTCTACCCTCATCCCACTATCTTTGACGATGAGCGGAAAAGCCTGTTCTGACTCCCACAAAAAAACTTCCAAGCCAAAGACTTGGAAGTTTTTCTAAATGGTGGGAGTAGCAGAACTCGAATCTGCGACCCCTTGCGTGTCATGCAAGTGCTCTAACCAACTGAGCTATACCCCCGTTAATTAATAAGGTTTGCATTGAACCCGCTTTTTTATGTTTTGCAAGCTTTTTTTTCGTTTTTTTATTGTCGTCTCATGTCGTTCGCGCGGCTTGACAAATTTTCCGCCTTTCGCCAAAATCTTCGGCGATTCTTCTTACGATGAGTGTTGATAAATTAAATTCGCAACTGGAAAAGTCTGTTCTCAAACATCTTCCCTCCGAGAGGCATTTTGAGCCTGCCGTCAAAGGTTTCTATTTGCTCAGAATCGATGGCGCCGACAAGCTTTTGCAGGCATTTCCGAAAGGTGGCGTCGGTTAGTCCGATTCAGTACCAGAAAACTCTGCGTTTGCACAAGGCGCGGAGGCTGATGATTTCGTCGAACGAGACTGTCGCGAACGCCGCGTATGCAGTGGGCTGCGAGAGTCCGACGCAGTTCAGCCGCGAGTACAAGCGGCATTTCTGCGTTTCGCCCAAGCGCGACGTCGAGGTCGGCGGGGGGAGGGGAGGCTTGCCGCGCGTCTACGCTTTTGCGGACGCGCTTCCGCGCGGGAGCGCGAGCTTGGAAACGTCGATTCCCTCCAATGCCAGAAGCTTGGTTTTTGCGTCAAGCCCGCCCGCGTAGCCCGTCAGATTTCCGCCGCTTCCGATTACCCTGTGGCAGGGAACTATTATGGAAATTTCGTTGTGCCCGACCGCGCCGCCGACCGCCTGCGCCGACATTTTGCCGCCGCGCCGCGCGGAAATCTTGCGGGCTATTTCTCCGTACGTCGTCGTGCGCCCGTAGGGGATTTCGAGCAAAATTTTCCAGACTTCGAGCCTGAACGCCGATCCGCGCATGTCAAGCTTCGGCATGAAGTCGGGCTTGCGCCCTCCGAAGTAGATGTCGAGCCATTTTTTCGTTTCGTCGAGCGTGCGCGTGCGCTTTTCGGCGAAGTCGCCGCCGAGCGTCTTCGCGTAGTATTTTTCGCCGTCGAGCCAAAGCCCGCAGAGACCGCCGCCGTCTTCGGCAATGAGCAGCACGCCTATCGGAGATTGGTAATGATTGATATATTTCATCTTTTCCCTGCCGATTTTCCGTCCGCATTTTTAGCAGGGGAGGGCGGCGGCGGTCAACGCAATTTAACGCGCAACTTGTTGTTGCATTCCGCCGCCGAAACGGCATTTTTATGCGGAGAAATTAGACGTGAAAAATTCTAACACATTGCGGACATGGGTTGACGCGTCGATGCTTGCTCTGTTGCCGTCGGCGTTGGCGTTCAGAATCACGGGGGCGGAGCTTCACGAAATTCTGGGACTTGCGGCGGTCGCGGCGTTCGCGCTCCACAACGTCTTGAACCGCGCGTGGTATCGGTCGCTGGGGCGCGGACGCTACAATGCCGACAGGTCGGCGGGGACTGCGGTAGTGGCGGCTATTGCCGCGTGCGCGTTGCTCTGCGCGGTGTCGGGAGTTGCGCTTTCTGGCTTTGTCTTCGGGCTTTCCGACTGCTTCGGCGGGCTTGGAATCCGCGCCGTCCACACAAGTTCCGCGTATTGGACTTTTGTTTTGTGCGGCGTCCACGTCGGGCTTCGCGCTGGCTTTCTGCGCTTTGTGCCGAAGCTTGCCGCCGCCGCCGTTTTCTGCGCGGGCGCGTATTTTTTCGTCTCGCGCGGAATGCCCGAAAAACTTTTCGCGGGGGCGTCTTTCGATTTTTACGAAATGCCATTTGCCGCCTATTTCTGCCAGACGGCGGCGATTCTTTTCGCCGCGGCGTTCGGCGCGCGCGCCCTGCGGAAACTCTTGCGGCGGAGGTGATTTTCAGGGCGCAAAAAAATGCGGCTTGCATGGCAAACCGCATTAGGAGCGGGGATAGCCGCGCTATCTTTCGGGGTTTAAGACAAGAGTAGGCTTGATTTGCAGCCTTACAGATTCGCCGCCTTCGACAAACGCGACAAAGTCGGCAACGTGGGTGGCTTCCTGCGCTTCGGTGAGGCTTTTCCACGCCTCCTTGATTTCCTTGACGGAGTCGTAGGTTCCCATTACGTCCCAATTCGTTTTTTTGTTGGGGGTAGGCGTCAGCAGTTCGAATTTCGTTTTGATTGCGTTCATTGTCTTTCGTTGTTTTCGTTTGTTTTGTCGGCGGGGCGCGTCGAAATCGGATTGTCGGGAAATTCCGAATCAGTACTTTTGCCGCGTACCTCTTCAAAATCGGCATCCAAAAACCAATGCGCCCCTGTTAGTGTTGAGTCTGACGGACGGATTGCGGGATTGCAAGCAATTTCGGACGGAAGCGGGAGATTTT
>JAJXPD010000118.1:0-4401 GCA_021641325.1 Opitutales bacterium | reverse complement strand
GAGATTTTCCCCCGCCGTTTCCGCGCGGACTTGCGGTCGGGGAGATCCGCAAAAAATGTTGACGAGCGGCGCGTTTTTTTTAATAAATGTCGATTCAATTTTTAGGAGGCAAAAGCTCCGCAAATTTCAACAATAAACACTATAAAAATATGGCAAGTCCCACAGACATCAGAAAAGGCAGAGTAATTATGTACAACGGCACTCCGCACGCCGTTATGAGCATGCTTCACCGCACGCAGGGCAGACAGGCGGGCTTTGTGCAGACGGTTCTCCGCAACCTCTCGACGAACGCTTCGACGGCGGTCAAATTCCGCTCGACGGACTCGGTGGAATTCTGCCACACTACCAACAAGCAGCTCGAATTTTCGTACATCGACGGCGACCAATACCACTTCATCGACCCCGAAACTTTCGACGACACCGTCCTCATGGAATCGACAATCGGCGAAGACAAAAAATGGCTCACCGAAGGCTCGCAGTACCTCATTCTCTTTGTTGACGGCGCGCCTGTTTCGCTCGAACTTCCCAACAGCATCGAAATCAAGGTTGCGGAGGCGGCGGAAGGTCTGCGCGGCGACACGTCGTCGGCTCCCACAAAGGCGGTAACGCTCGAAAACGGCGTAACATTGCAGGTCCCGCTCTTCATCAAGCAGGGCGACGTAATCAAAGTCCGCACGGAAGACAATACCTACATCAGCAGGGCATAACGCCATGGAAAATTCCGTCCCGCTAAGCGACAAAGTGACGATTAAAGCCTCCGATTTGCGCGGCATTTTGGAATATGTCCCGCTGTATCGTGGGCAGACCTTTGTCGTTGCGGTTGACGGAAGCGTGATTGCCTGCGACAACTTCGCAAACGTAATTACCGACATCGCCGTTTTGCGCAGCCTCGGCATAAACGTCGTAGTGGTGCACGGAATCGGCAAACAACTGCGCGATATCGGCGCGGAACGCGGGGTTGCGCTTAGCGACATCTACGGCGAAAACCCCGTGGACGACGCCACGCTGTCGCTCGCCCGCGAGGTTTCCGCAACCGCGCTCCAAACAATAATAGACGCGTTCGCCACAAAAAATATCCGCTGCGTTTCGACAAACGCAGTCCGCGCGACGGAAGTCGGGATAATTTCGGGCGTGGACCACCTCAACGCGGGGCGCATAGAAAAGATAGATTTCAACGCGCTCCAAAGCCTGATTTCGCTGGGCATGATTCCCGTGCTTTCGCCGGTTGCCGTAAACAGGGAGGGCAGAATTTTCAGGATAAATTCCGACTCCTCGCCGCCGACGTCGCAACGGGGCTGAACGCGACAAAACTCATATTTTTGACGGAGACAAGCGGGCTTAAAATCGGCGCGGAAAAGGCTCTCGCAGTGCCGCTCGCCGATGTTTCCGAACTGCTCGAAGCCCGCAGGGGCATGCTCGACCCGCGCGTGTTCTCCAAAGTCAGCAGTTCGGTCCGCGCGCTCGAATCGGCAAAAACACAGCGCGCGCACATTCTCGACGGCCGCGAATTCGCGTGCCTGCTTACCGAGCTTTTCGAAAAGGTCGGCTGCGGCACGATGATTTACTCCGACGTCTACCAGAAAATCCGCAAGGCGGACCGCGACGACGTTTCGACGATTTTCAACCTCTCGAAAAGCTCGACCCGCCAGCAGAATCTGGTCTACCGCAGCCGCGAGGAGATAGAGTCGAAAATCGACACCTATTTCATCTACGAGATGGACGGAAGCGTAATCGCGTTCGTCAGCCTGCTCGACATTTCCGAGGGCGCGGCGGAGCTTGCAAGCCTGCATGTCCAGCCGTTCTATCAGGGGCACGACGTCGGCACGCACATGGTTGAATTCATCGTGCGCGAGGCAAAAAAGGCGGGCTTCAAAAAGCTTTTCGCGCTCAGCACAAAAAGCGCGCCGTTCTTTTCGGACGTGTGCAAATTTACGGAAGTTCCGCCGACCGCGCTGCCTAAATCGCGACTCGAAAAATACGAGGCGTCGGGGCGTCATTCAAAGGTTTTCGTCAAGGACTTTTCCGAATAAACGGCGGGGCTTGCGGTGCTCCGCGAAATCTAAAAACTTGCAATATTGCGCGTCCGGCATTTTTCGTGGGGGCGCATTTTTTTTGCGCGGGTTTGCGCAGATTTGCGGGCGTCTATTTCAGCCCGATAAGCTCGTTTTGCGGAATTTTGGGAGAGTCGCGCATGGCTTTCAGAAGCTCCTGCGGGCGGAACGCCTTGTCGAGCGCGTCGGCGGGGGAGACAAGCCCGCGCTCAACCAGATTCAGAAGCGAGTCTTCCATGGTGCACATTCCGCTTTGGCGTCCCGTTTGGAGCACGCTCAGAATTTGCGGCACGTGCTGTTCGCGTATGAGGTTGCGGACTGCGGCGTTTGCGGTGAGCATTTCGAAGGCGGCAATCATGCCGCCGCGCTTCTGCCGCACGAGCGTTTGCGAAAGCACGCCGAGCAGGTTTTCTGAAAGCATCATTCTGATTTGCGGCTGTTCGCCCGCGCCGAATTGCCCGACGAGCCTGTCGATTGTCGAAACGGCCGTGCGCGTGTGCAGGGTTGCGAACACAAGGTGCCCCGTCTCGGCAAGCTCTATTGCCGTCCGCGTAGTTTCGAGGTCGCGCATTTCGCCGAGCACTATGACGTCGGGATTTTCCCTGACCGCCGAGCGCAGCGCCGAGTAGAAGTCGGGCGCGTCCCTGCCGATTTCGCGTTGCGACACCATCGACTTCGCGCTTTTGATGACGTATTCAATCGGGTCTTCGATTGTCAGAATGTGGAGTCCGCGCGATTCGTTTATGATGTCCACAACCGCCGCAAGCGTCGTTGTTTTGCCGGAGCCGTTCGCGCCGGTCGCCACGAACAGCCCGCTGCTGCGCCTGCAAATGTCGGCGACGGGAAAGGGGATTCCGATTTCTGTTGCGGTCAGCCGCCGCGCGGGAATTACGCGCAGGGCGATTTGCATGCCGCTTTCGCACATGTAGATGTTTGCGCGGATTCGCGCGTTCGACGGGCTTGAAAACGCGAGGTCTATGTCCTCGCCGCGTCCGAGCTTTTCGGCGAAAAATTTTGAGCGTTCCCGCGGAAACTTTGCTAGTATTTGTTGCGCCGCGGTCTGCGGGTCGGGCGCGGCGACCCCGACGAGCGGAACGAGCGAGCCGTCCACGCGTATCCGCGCGGTCCTGCCGATGTGAATGTCGGTCGAGCCCTTTTTGATTGCCGATTCTATTGCGATGTCGAGTTCGTTCATTTCTTTGCGAACAAAATTTGCGACGGTTTGCCCCTGGATTTTTTTCCGAGCCTTTTCAAAATTGTAAACGCGCCGTTTTCGCCGAAAGTTTCGGCGGGCGGTTCGAAATCGGCGGGGGCTTCGAGGGCGAAGACGGTTTCGGGCGAGGCTATCTGCGCGAAAGTGTCGAGAATTTGCGGAAGAAGCTTGGGGTCGGAGAGCATTTTGTAGGGAGGGTCGGCGAAAACGAAGTCGAACTTTCTTCCGCCGAGAATTTTTGCGGACTTTGCGCAGTCGGCCGGCAGAACTTCGAAAGAGACGCTTCCGCCGCCGCTTTCGACCGCCTTTTTTACGGCTGCGGCGTTGCGGCGCAGGCAGTCGAGGGCGCGTCTGTCGGTTTCAAGAAACACGGCTTTCGCCGCGCCCCTGCTTGCCGCTTCAAGCCCGTACGAGCCCGTGCCCGCGAACATGTCGAGAACCTGCGCCCCGACCACGGCTTCGCCGAGGGACGAAAAAACCGCCTGACGCGCCGCGTCCGTGGCGGGTCTTGTTGTGTCGCCTTTGGGGGCGTCGAGCGAAATTCCTCTTGCAAAGCCTGACGTTATTCTCATATTTCCCGAAGTATGAGACGAAGCCCGATTTTGTCAATTATTCTGCTTTCGACCGCAGCCGCTTTCGCTTCGGACATTCCCGTAGCCGAAACCGCCGCCCCGCAAAACGCGGAGTCGATAGCCTTCCGCGTCGAAAACGACATCTATTTTTCCGACCGCTACTACACGAACGGCTTGAAGCTTTCGTATACGGGCGCGGGGCGCGATTTCCTTTCGAGCCGCCTGCAATTCGCCGCGCTCGACCTCTTTGTCCCCGACGGCAGGCAGGCGTTCCAGACGGTTTCGGTCGGGCAGAAGATGTGCGTGGCAAGCGACATCAACATTCCCAATCCGCCGCCGACCGACCGCCCCTACGCGGGCTGGCTGTACGTCGGCTTCGGGGCGCACGAGGCGTCGGAAAACAGGCTCGATTCGCTTACGGTAAACCTCGGCGTCGTGGGGCCGATGTCGCTCGCGGAGGACGCGCAGAAATTCTACCACAGCATAATCGGCGCGGACTGGCCGCGCGGCTGGCACAACCAGATTAAAAACGAACCGGGGATAATCGTCGCCTACGAGCATTCGG
>JAJXPD010000293.1 GCA_021641325.1 Opitutales bacterium | reverse complement strand
ACATGCCCGTATTGCGGCGGCAAGGGCATTGTGAAATCGGCGCGGACGATGAGCGGCAACGGCGGCTCTCGACGACGAATGCAGGGTCGTTTCGGTAAAACTCGTGCCCGACATGTCATACGCGCATCAGGGCAGGGCGCAGCTTTTTGCGTCAAAATCTTTCACCCCCATAAGGGCAAAATAACAATAAAAACGGATAAGAAAAATAATTTATGAAAAAATTACGCATCACAGTTGAAGGCAAAGTATACGAAGTAGAAGTCGAAGTTCTCGGCTCGTCGAACGCGGCACCCGCTGCCCCTGCGGCGGTAGCCCCCGCTACTCCCGCACCCGTTGCGGCGGCTCCCGTAGCTCCCGCGCCCGCGCCCGCTCCAAAAGCGGCTGCTCCCGCGGCGGCAGGCGCAGGCGACGTTGCATGCCCCCTCGCGGCGACGGTCGTTGCAGTCAACGTTAAGGAAGGCCAGACGGTAAAGGCGGGCGACCTGCTCGTAACGCTCGAAGCCATGAAGATGAGCACCCCCATCAATTCCGACAGGGCGGGTACGGTTTCCAAAATCTACGTCGCCGCAGGACAGAGCGTACAGGAAGGCCAGCCTTTGGTCGCAATCGCATAACGAAGTTGCGCCGCCGTTTTGGCGGCGCGCCGTATAATTTGCGAGCCGATTTTCGGCGGATTTGTTATCGTTCGCGGAATCCTGCGCGATTCCGTTTTTGTGCAACGACAATCCTTAATTTATAATCAAATGCTACAAAGTTTAATAGATTTGGTCTTCGATACGGGGTTTTTCTACGTCGATTGGCGCATGGTCGTGATGTGGCTTGTGGTTTTCGTTTTGCTTTACCTTGCGGTATTCAAGCAGTTCGAGCCGCTGTTGCTTGTCCCGATTGCGTTCGGCGCATTGCTCGCCAACCTGCCGACAGAGGGCGTGCTGAACAAGCCCGCCGAACCGCTCGTCGTTCCCGCGGCGGGAACGGTGCGTTCGGTTTTCGTACAAAAGGGAGACTCGGTTTATGTGCCGCGCGTCGTCCGCCAGACGCCCGTTAGGGTGTCGGACGTCATCAAAAGCGACGCCACGGCGAAGTCGGACGTAGACGCGTTTTTCGCGGCTCTCGCAAAGGCGACCTCCGCAGAGGGACGCTCGGACGTTTTCGAAAAGGCAAAGGGAATTCCCGATTTGGTCGCGATAATCCGCCCCGACTCCGCCAAGGCGTCTTCGGGAAAAGAGGCGTCGGAAGCGGCAATGTCGTTTACTGTGTCCTATAAAGGCAGACTTGTCGAAATAAAGGGGAGCGACCTATTTGTCTGGGC
>JAJXPD010000117.1:270-6922 GCA_021641325.1 Opitutales bacterium | reverse complement strand
GCAGCCGAAATCTCCGCAAGAGTCGCCATTCCCGTCGAGAGAATTACCGCGCGCCGACCTTCGACGCCGCATATCTTCGCATTTCCGTGTTTGCGCTTTATTAGGACTTCGCGGGGATTCCGTTTTTTACGCGTTAAAATATCGCACACAAAAATTAGCCCTTTATGCGCCCGATGTTAGAAGTTTGTTAGCGCGAAAAACATCGTTGACGCCGCCCCGACATACGCTAAAAGACGGGTAGACAATTCCGAATATGGCATACATAAAAAAGTCGAGGGGCGTTTTCGTCCGAATCTTCGCGTCGGCGACGCTTGTCGGCGCAATAATAATTGCGGCGTTCGCATTCGCCGCGCACGGCATAGCCGAACGCACCTACCGCGAAAGTGTCGAAAGGCTGCTGTCCGACTCCGCCGATTTCGTCGCGGACGCGGTAGACGAAAAACTGCCCGCCGAAACGCTGTCGAAAATCTGCGCCGTCCACGACAAAAACACGGGGATACGCACGACGCTCATAAACGCAAAGGGCGAGGTTGTGGTTGACTCGCGCGCCGACAGCGAAACGATGCTAAACCACCTCAACCGCGCCGAAATAAAAAAGGCTCTCGACGGCGAAAAAACCTTCACCGTGCGGTACTCCGACACCCTGCGGACAAAGATGGTCTACGCCGCAGTCCCCGCGGGCGCGAAAGACCCCGACGGCTACGAATACTGCGTGCGGCAGTCGATGCCCATGCAGAAGCTGCTTGCGGCAAAGAAGCTCATTTCCGCCGAAATAATCGGGCTTTCGCTCGCGGCAATCGTGATGGCTGCGGCGTTTTCGTTCGCGCTGGCAAAGCGCATTTCAGCGCCCCTCAAACGCCTGACGTTCGCCGCCGACGAATGCGCGCGCGGCAACTTCGACGCCCCCGTGCCGTCGAGCGACATTTCCGAAATCGAACGCCTCGGCAAGTCGGTTCTCGCGATGTCGCAAAACCTCAAAAAGCGCATAAACTCGCTCTACAAGCGCAACTGCGAGCTTGACGAAATGTTCGGATATATGACCGACTGCGTTTTCATATGCTCGAAAAAGGGAGTTTTAAAGAAATTCAACAACGCATGCGCAAAACTGTTCGGATTGGACAATTCAGAGGGCAAAATAAGAACGGTAGAGGCATTCAGAAACAGCGCAATCCTCGACGCAATCGACGAGACTTTCGGCGGCAAGGGGGAAGTTCGCAGGGACGTCGAGATTTCGAGCGGCAAAACCTACGCGCTCGTCGGCACGCTCCTGCCCTACGAATCGGCGACGCCCCGCGCGCTTTTCGTCATGCGCGACGTCTCCGCGGCGAAGCGGAACGAAGCCCTCAGGCGCGAGTTCGTGGCGGGCGTCTCCCACGAGCTGAAAACCCCGATTACCGCAATCAAAATGGCGGCGGAAACCCTCGAATACTCCGACGGAAACGCCGACGACGAAAAGCGGTTCGTGGCGATAATAGAAAAGGAGTCTGACAGAATGGACACGCTCGTAAACGACATGCTTCTGCTTTCGAAAATCGAATTCGAAAATAAGTTCGACGCCGAAAATTTCGAGTACTTCCCCGTCCGCGCGGCGATTGAAGAGTCGGTCTCGGCGCACGAGTCGCAGGCGCGGGCGCGGAGGGATTCCGTCGAAATCGAATGCCCCGAAAATCTCCAAGTGCGCGGCGACTTCCAGCTTATCCGCCTTGCGGTAAGCAACCTTGTCGGCAACGCGGTGAAGTACGCGGGCGACGGCGCGAAAATCAAAGTATCCGCATGCAAAGGGGAGCGCGGCGGCGTGAAAATCACAGTGTCCGACAACGGCGCGGGAATACCGCCCGACGCCCTGCCGCACGTCTTCGAACGCTTCTACCGCGTGGACAAGGGGCGATCGCGCGCGATGGGCGGCACGGGGCTTGGGCTTGCACTCGTAAAGCACATCGCGATACTCCACAAAGGCGGCGTTTCGGCGCGGAGCGTTTTGGGGAAAGGCTCGGAATTTTCAATCACAATCGGATAGGATTTGCCATGTTCGACAAAAAAATATTAATAATCGAGGACGAGGAAAGCATAGGAGAGCTTATCGAATTCAACGTCGCAAAAAGCGGCTACAAGTGCTCGCGCGTGGATTCCGCCGAAAAGGCGCTCGCGCGGCTCGAAAAGGGCGAACGCTTCGACCTCATTCTGCTCGACCTCATGTTGACGGGCATGGACGGGCTGGACTTCTGCAAAATCTACCGCGCGGAGAAATCCTACCCGCAGGTGCCGATTATCATGCTCACCGCAAGAAGCGAGGAGGCGGACATCGTAAGCGGGCTTGAATTCGGCGCGAACGACTACATCACAAAGCCGTTCAGCCCGCGCGTCCTGCTGGCGCGAATCAAGGCGCAGCTGCGCGACGACAAGTCGGGCGCGGAGGAGGCTGCTGCGACGGTCTCGCGCAACGGAATAGAGCTGAACCCCGAATTCCACGAGGTGAAAATCGGCGGCAAGCCCGTCGAGCTTACCGCGAACGAATTTTCGATTCTCGAAACATTCCTGAAAAACACGGGCAGGGTCTTCACGCGCGACGCCATCATAAAAAGCCTCCACGGCGACGGATACCCCGTCACCGACAGAGCGGTGGACGTCGCCATTGTAAACCTCAGAAAAAAGCTCGGAAGCCGAGCAAAGCTGATAGAAACCGTGCGCGGCGTGGGCTACAAAATGTCGAGGTAGAACCCGCGCGAAAATTAGGGCGCAAAAAAAATTCCGCAAACACGACGTTTGCGGAATTTTTGTTTTCGGAATTTCGGATTAGTCTATTTTCAGCTCGTGAATAGACCAGTAGAACGGCTTTGCCTTTTCCGCGACAAACTTCACATAACGCGCCTTGAAACCCGCGGGGAACTTGACGGATACGGCGTTTTTGGAGCGCGAAATTTCGACGGCGGCTTTCGAAAGCGCGGCGTCGGACGCGCCCGCAAAAACCGAAAATTCGTCGGGGAAGTCGCGCGCGGAAGCGCCGAGGTCGAAGGACACTTCGGAGACGCGTTTCGGAAAGCCGAAATCGAAGGCAATCCAGTCGCCCGCGGTTATTGTAGAGCCTGTGGTAAAGCGGGTTTTGGGGTCGCCGTCGAGCGCGTATTTGAAGTTCTGCGCACCCCTGCACGCAAGGTATTTCGTCTTGGCGTTCTTTACGGCGGCGCGGATTTTTGCCGCCTCCGCCGGCATTCCCGCCCTTTCGAGCGGTTCGGCTATGTCGGGCGACGGGAACTTTACGGCGGACTCGGCAAGCGACGCCTTTTCGGCGTCGGAAAGCGGCTGCGAAAGCATGTACGCGATTGTCGCGTCGTCGAATCCGCAACGCGCGGCAAGAGTCAAAATCGCGGCTCTCGCCTCAGATTTCGCGCCGTCGGTCTTCGCCGTTTTTGCGATTGCCACAAGCGGCGCAAACGCCGACTGGTTCTTCCACTGCCCGAAAGTTTTTACAGTCTCGGAGCGGAATCCGTCGGTAAACGCGCGTTTCATGAAATCGACCGCGGCTTCGGAGGAGTCGAACGCCGCGAACCTCACGAGGTTGCGCTTCACGGCGGGCTTGCACTCGCCGTACGCCGCCACCGTTTCGGAGAGCATTTGCGGAGTGAAATCCGCCGAAGAACACTTCAAAAGCACCTTGACCGCGGCGCGGCCTAGCTTTGCGTCGAGCGTCGGCAGAAGCTTTGCGACGGTCGAGAAGACTTCGGGGGTTGCGATTGTCTCCGCCGTTTTGAGCGCGGAAAGTTTCGTCTCCGCCGCCGCGGCGTCGAAGCCCGCGAACAGCTTGGGGACGAATTGCGAAAGGTCGAACTTTGCGAGCGCGCCGACGAGGAACGCCGAACGCGCGGGCGTGTCCGCCTTTGCGGCAAGCAGCAGCAGGGCGTCGGCGACGTCGGCGTTTTTCGCCGAAACCGCGTAGCCAATCATTGCGGGGCGCATCTGCGCGGAGACATATTCCGACGCCGCCAAGACCTTTTCGGTGTCGGAGGTTTTGCCCTCGCGCGAGAACACCGCCGCAAACGCGACGGCGAACGCCTCCGACTTCGGCTCGAACGCAAGAGCATCCGCCGCTCTCTCGCCGCGTTCGAGCAGCGCGTACGCGAGCATCGCCCTTCCCGTTTCGTCGAGATTTCCGAAGTTCAGATACTGCGGAATTTTCGCGTCGGGATTTTTCGAAAGGAACTTGAAGAGCCTGCAACGCTCCGCCGCGCTTTCGGGAAGCGACGCGGGAACGGCAAATTTTTTCTCCGAATTTTTCGCTGCCCTTTCGCCACGGCGGCAGTCGAGCGCGGCGGAAAGTTTGTTGCGTATCTGTTCGGGCGTACCGCCGTCGGAGGCGAGCTTTTCGAGAACGCGCAGGTTTTTGTCGGACGAGATTCCCGACGCGTCGAGCAGCTCGCCGAGGAATGCCCTGTATTCCGAGCTTCCCTTCGCGGCGGAAAGCTCGGAGACCGCGAAGTTTTCGATTTCGGCGCAGTATTTTTTGTCGAAGTTGTTTGCATAGACGCCGAACAGAATTCCGTTGATTTCCTCGTCGCGCGGCTGTCCGAATTTGAGGTCTGCAAGCTTTGCGATTTGCGCGGGCGCGGGTTTTTCCGACATCGGCGCGAGCACCGACTTGCCCGTAAACGGAATCGGCGAAGTGTCCGCCTTCAAGTCTCCGCATGCGAACTGCGCAAGGCGCAGGAAAAACTCCTGAACTTTCGGATTGTAGTAGTTGTTGTCGGCGTGCCCGATTGTCGTGTAGGCAATGCGCCCCCTGCCGAAAGTCTTGACGTATGCGGCGGCGAAGTCGTTGTCGGAGCGGAACGCGAAACGCGCCTCGCGGGCGGCGGTCGTAAGCGGACTGCGCGACTTGTCGAGCCGCAAAATCACGCGGCACTTCGAGCGGTCGTAGGACTTGCCGAGCATGTAGATTTCCTCGCGGAGCTTGAACGCCTCGCCGTCCCAGATTCCCCTGACGAGCGGCGACTGCGCGTCGTCAATGACCAAAGTCACGGGCGCGTTGGAGAAATACCACGGGTGCGCGACGAACTCTCCGCCGAGCATGTCGGTGTACGCGCGGTTGCGGAACGCGTTGTAGTTGTAGCTGTCCACCGCCGCGTGGATTGCGAATATGCCGCCGCCGTTGCGGACGTACTCGATTACGTTTTTGCAGATTTCGTCGGAGCGTTTCTGAACTGCGGCGCGTTCGGCGGGCGGCAGTTTCGACATTTTCTGCTGCGGCTCGCCGAAGCACATGCCCGTTGTGTTGTTGAGCACAAGGCAGTCGTACTGCGCGAGGCTTTCGGGCGACAGGTCGGACAAATCCTCCGAAATTTTCGCGCTCCAAACGCCGAGCTTTTCGCCCATGTTCGAGAGCGCGAGCTTCGCCGCTGGAATGCCCTGTTTGTGGCGGTATCCGCATGTGCGCGAGAACACGAGAATCCTGCGGGGTTTCAGCGGGGCTGCCGCGGCGCGTTTCGGGCACGCTGCTTCGATGTTTTCGAGGTTCTTCCCCTTTATTTCCATGTCCTGCGCGAACGAGAGAATCTGCGCCGACACCGCGAAAGCCGAAAAAATTGCGATAAGTTTTTTCATCTTGCAATGTTCCTCCCTATTAGGCGATATTAGCCCATTCGCCGCGGTTTTTGCGCGACAGATATTTGTTCGCCTCGGAATCGCCCACAAAGCGGCGGGTCTTCCAGTCCCATTCGAGCCTGCGTCCGAGCTTGTAGGCGATGTTGCCTATGATGCACATGTTGCAGCTCGACACCCCGATTTCCGCAGGGCAAATCGGCGGGCGACCCGTGCGGATTGCGTTGAAGAAATTGTCCTTGTGCCCCTCGCAGACGTAGGGGAAATCCTTTTTGGGCGCGATTTTCCCCGAACGCAGAGACGGCTTGTCCGCCCAGAAAATTCCGCCGCGCGACGCCGTCGCCACGCCCTCCGTCCCGACGAAAGTCACCATCGCCGAGCCGTGCGGATAGCCTCTTTCGGCGAGAATCTTCGGCTGCCCGTAGTAGACCATGACGCCGTTTGCGTACTCGTAGCAGATGTTGCGGGTGTCGCTTTTGATGCTCCTGTTTTGGTCTTCGAAAACGTGGACATACTTCGGGCCCTTGCCGTCCATGCCGAGCCCCCACTGGGCGATGTCGAGGTGGTGCGCGCCCCAGTCGGCCTGCATGCCGTTGCCGTAGTCGTAGTGCCAACGCCACGCGCCCCACTGGTGCGAATAGCGGTTGGGCGGGGGGGCGAGGAACGGAAGCAGGTTGCTCGAAAACGGGCGCATGGGCGCGGGGCCAATCCACATGTCCCAATCGACGCCCTTCGGGGTTTCCTCCGCCGCCCAATTATAGATTACGGGAAATTTTCTGCCGATGTTGCACCAAACCTGCTTGATTTCGCCGAGCATGCCGCTACGGGCAAGCCTTACCGCCTCGCGGAAGCTCGCCTCGCTGCGCTGTTGCGAGCCTGTCTGGAAGACGACGCCGTTTGCGTTCACCGCGTCTATAATCTGCCGCCCCTCGTCCACGGTGAACGTGAGCGGCTTTTCGCAGTAGATGTGCTTGCCCGCGCGGGCGGCGAGCACCGAAATAATCGCATGCCAGTGGTCGGGAGTTACGATGAACACAGCGTCAACCGACTTGTCGGCGAG
>JAJXPD010000117.1:0-260 GCA_021641325.1 Opitutales bacterium | reverse complement strand
TTCTGAAATCCTTGTGGGTTTTGACCGCCACAGACTCTCCGCGCTTTTTGTAGAAAGACTCTATTCTGTTTTTGTTGAACGACAGCCGCTCGTCGTCAACGTCGCAAATCGACGTAATGCGTACGGACTTGTCGTAGAGCAGCCCCGATATGTGCCCGCTCATCATTTTACCGAGACCGATAAGCCCCAGATTGATTTTGTCGTTGGGCGAGCCGTTCGCAAAAAGTCAGTTCGAGAAAAAGAACAGAGCGGCGGCGCCA
>JAJXPD010000116.1 GCA_021641325.1 Opitutales bacterium | reverse complement strand
GAATAAATAGAACTCGAAGCATAAAACATATGATAGACGCCAAAGCGCGCGACAATTTCACATGTGTCGTATGCGGATTTCATTTCAACGGTAAAATAGTCGAAGCGCATCATTTGAATCCCCTGTCTGAAACGGATGAACCCCGCTATTCTTCCCCCAAGGATATAGTGACATTGTGTCCGAACTGCCATAGAATTGCACACCTATTATTGCAATCCCAAGACCTCCATAAAAAAGACAAACTTATAGCCGAGATAAAGAAAGCCTACGATACCTCCGAATAGGAATTTTTGACAAATTACGAAATCCTATGGCGACAGACTACTCCATAGGATTTACGGAGGAGGAAGTGTTGGAAATCCTCTCCGTCCAGAAAGTCGAGCTGAAAAAGACATTGCAGTCGTTTTCGGATTCGGGAAGTTCTGCGACGAAACGCAGGCTCGACGAGATAAACTCGATAATATCGAGCTGCCAGCTTGCGCTTCGGAAAATGAATCCGCGGAAATACGGCGGAACGAACCGCATACACAGTTCGGATTTGAGCGGGGGATTTCCGCTATGAACTTCCGCAGATTTCTAAGCGGGATATTCTACTCGATAGGCGATGCATTCGATTCGGCGAAAGTATCGCCGAGACGCGGGACTCCTCCGGGGGCGTATCCCACCGACGCCAAAAACGAACTTCCGTCGTATACCAGAAACGAGCTCGTCCGCCGCGCGAGGTATTTGGAGAAAAATTCCGGACACATACGCGGAACCCTGCGCGACATGAAAGTCTACGGCATCGGCGACGGCATACGCCCCAATGCAAAGAGCCCGAATTCCGACTGGAACAGAAAGGCGGAGGAGTATTTCAGAAACTGGTCGCGCAGATGCGACATAACGAACAGGTTTTCGTTCAGAGAGGTTCAGGGACTGGTCTCCCGCGCAATCGACGTGGACGGGGAGGTTTTCGTAGTCAAAACGTACGACAACAAAAAACTCCCGAAAATCCAGATCCTCGAAACCCACAGACTCGTCGGGGAATCGTCTGACGAAAACACGCAAAACGGAATAACCTTCGGAAAGTTCGGGGAACCGCTCTTCTACAATTTCAAGTGCGGGGACGCAACCCGCAGAATTCCAGCTTCGTCGGTTCTGCACATATTCGAGCCCGAGCGCGTTTCGTATGTCAGGGCGTTCCCGGGCATACAGCATTCGATACTCGACATCCTCGACAGGAACGAAATCCTCTCGCTCGAAAAGCACAAGGTAAAACTCATATCCGACATCGCGAGAATAATCACGAGCGAAAACACGAACATCGACGACGATTCGGATTTCAGTGTAAACACGGGCGGCGCGGACATTCCCCAAACCAATCCCCGCGACATCGAAAGAAAATTCGGAGGAAAGAGTTTCAGGCTGAACCCCGGAGAAAAAATCGAGGCTTTCGAAAGCAACATTCCGTCGCCGACGTTTTCGGGTTTCCTTGCGGAACTGCAACGCAGCGGCTCGCTCGGAGTCCTTCCGTACGAATTCGCGGTGGATCCGTCCTCTGTTGGCGGCGCGGGCGTCCGCCTCGTTCTTTCCAAGGCGCAGCGATACATAGACGACAGGGGCAGAACCCTCGACGAACGACTGAACCATCCGCTCTGGATGTTCGTAATCGGGCACGCTATAAACTGCGGCGAACTAGAAAACCAAGTCGGCTGGCACAAAGTCGCGTGGACGCACCCCAAACGCGCCACGGTGGACGCGGGCCGCGAGGAACAGCAGCAGAGGCTGAACGTGGAGGCCGGCTTGAAAACTCTCGAAAACGCGTATTCGGAGCTGGGACTTGATTTCGAGGACGAAATGCAGACGCGCGCGGCCAATGCGCGCCACATAATGCGACTTGCGGGAATTCCCGACGGCGAGCCCATTCCGTTGTGGATGCTCTACAAGCCGCAGGGTTCGCAGGTCATAACGGTGGACTCTCCCGCGAATAGTTGACGCGCGTCAACTATTCGGGATTTGACAAGCGGCAATATTTTAATGAACCGTGAAAAATTTCTGCAAAACTCGTTCCGCGCGTGGAATATTCTGCCTGCGGCGTTTTTGGAACTGTGCAACCGCAACGCCGCAGAAGTCCCGCGCGAATGCGTCGGAACCGACGCCGACGCGTGGCGCGGCGCGTTCGCTCCGTTCGTGAAACAGCGTAAAAAAACATATGTCGACGAAAACAAAATCGCCCGCATCGAAATAAGGGGCCCACTCTTTCGGGAGGAAGCTCCGTTTACGGTTGCTGCATGCGGAGGAACGGACTACGACGAGCTTCTCGACGATTTGATGTATGCGGAGAGCAACGCCTGCGGAATTTTCCTCGAAATAGACTCTCCCGGCGGACACGCGGCGGGTAACGCGGATGTCGCAAGGGTATTTTCGGAAACAAAGCTTCCGGTAGTGGTCCACGCTAGGGACTACTGCTGTTCGGCGGCGTATGCGATAGCATCGGGAGCCAACTACGTTTTCGCAAACGCCGACGCGCTTGTCGGCAGCATCGGCACAATTCTTCCTCTAATCGACGAGCGCGGGCTTTGGGAAAAGCTCGGGATAAAACCCGATTACATAACAAACCGCGACGGCGTTTTGAAAACGTCGGGAATGCCCCCGAACCAGTCGGATTTGGAACGTCGCAGTCTGCAGCTCGAAACGGAGTCGTTCTTCTCGCTTTTCAAAAACCATGTCTTGAAACACAGAAACATTCCGTCGGAGGCCATGAGGGGACAGGCGTTCGTCGGATTGAAAGCCCTCGAAAACAATTTAATCGACGGTATACGCGGAAAATCCGCCGCCTACGAAAAACTGCTTTATTTGACAAAAAGGTCTTGAATATGGACAAGCCAAACACATTACAGGAAGCGGTTCTCTCGCTGGAGAATCTGCAAAACAAAATCTCCTCGCTTTCCGCAGAACTCGAATCAGCCGAATCGGAAAACGTCAAACTCAAAAACGAAAACGAAGAACTCTCGTCCGAAATCTTCGGGCTGAAAACTTCCGTGGAAAGCGAGCAAAGCGCTAACGCGGAATTGAGGTCGAAACTTTCGGAGCTCCAAAAGCGGTACGACGCCCTTGCGGCGAAGGATGCCGACGTAGAAAAACGGGCCTCGCAAATCGCCGCGAAAATAGCGGGTGAATCGGGAACGGAGACTCCCGTGGAGGTTCCGCAAGGCGGGGAAGAACCGTCCGTTTCGGAGATTTCCGAAATGCTCTCGAAGGCTTCGGGACGCGAAAAGGCCGTTCTTATGGACAAATACGGCGACAGAATTTCCGAATATCTGCGCCGAAACAAATAACCGAAAGGAGGAATTTTTATGGCAAACAACATAGCATCCGGACTCAAACGCGCGGTGATACTCAAATCCGCGATGGAGGCGTTCAAACACAGGCTGGTATCTCTGGGACTATTTTCGACGGTGTTCAGGGATGTTCCGTTGGAGGGCTCGAACGACATCGAGGTTCCCTACTACCCGCTCGAAACCGCGGCGTCGAAAGACTACGACGGTTCCTACAAGTTCGACGAGGGCGATTTGGAGTCGCGCAAGGTCACGGTCAACCGCAGAAAATACCAGTCGCTTACATACACGTCGGAGGAAAAGGCTCGCCAGCCGTACTTCGACCCCGAGCAACTTGGCAGGCTCAAGGGCGCAAAACTCGCCGAAGACGTCCTGTGCGACATACTCTCGTGCGTAACCTCGAAGAATTTCGGGGCGGCGGCCGTTACCGCCAACGCCGACGAATTCGACGCGGACAACGTCATCGACTTGGAGACGCTCTGCGACGAGGCCGACTGGCCCGACTCGATGCGCGGGTTGATAATCAAAAGCTCGTATTTGGGAAATCTCAAAAAGAACATCGTATCCGCAGGCGGCGAGGGAAATTTCGGGTTCTCCCCCATTGCGATGAAACTGCCCGATTTGTTCGGCTTCAGGCTTTCGCGGTTCAACAGGATTCCTGCGGGAGAGGAAAAACTGGCTGGTTTCGCTGTCTATCCGAGCGCGATACTCGTGGCTCTTTCCCCGATAACGCCCGCGCCCGAAGTGCATATGGCGCTTTCCGCGTACGATACGTACACCGATCCCGAAACGGGGCTTACTCTGGAATACCGTTCGTGGGGAGACCCCGACTCGGACTCCGCCAAAAGCATAATCGAATGCAACTACGGCTTCGCCGCCGGAGAGGCATCCGCAATCAAGAGAATCTGCGCATCGAGTTAGGGATATGAATTCGCACATATTGGTTGGATACGGTTTCGACAAAACCCACTGGGTTGTACTCGACGGAGCGCCGTATGCGCAAATCAAGAAGGTCTACAACGAAACGAAGCAAAGCGGCGAATTTTCGAAGCTCGAAATCTGGTCGAGGGCAAACGGTCTCGAAAAGTCGAAGCGACTAAAACGCGCCGCGGAGAATGCAGAGAGGGAAGTGGCTGCGGCGGAAAATGTCGATACGGACGATTTCAGGATAGAAACGCCCGCGGAAGAACAGTCCAAGAAAAAGAGGAAAACGAAGAGTTCATAGCTCCGAAATTTCCGCGACATCGATACGCAAATTCGCAACACGCGGATTTGCGTATTTTTGTTTTCGGATATCCGACTACACGGAAAATAAATCCTCGAGCTTTTTAGTCTGAAGGGCAAACTCGGCGGGAGACTTTTTCCCGAATTTTTCAAGGTTCAACAGCTTCCATTTTATGGCGGGATATTCGGATAATTCCGGAAACGGCGCCAGCGAAAAGTCCGGAACGCCCTTTGAAAATCCTACAAGGAAATCCTTCCGTTCGTTGCGCATCATACCTACGACGTCCCTTTTTAACCTTAAAAAGATATCCGTCAATTCTTCGGGAGTCGTCCTTTCGAATTGCATTCCGTCGAAGTCTTTGGCGAACACATCCCGAATGTCCTTGGGATTGGGATCCAGCGTCTCGTAGAATACGCCGTTCCCCCCGCAAAGATAGCATACGAAACAGTCTATTATCCCGTCCGTTATGCCTCCGTTTTCGTACAGTTTCTTCACGTCGAAAAGATCCCTCGGATGCTGTCGGTTTAATGCCGCCATTATTTTTCCGGCGTACAGTTCGTCGTGATCCATAACATAGGCTTCGGGAGCGGACATGAACATTTTTTCCACATTCGGGGAAACCGTTATTTTCTTCGGCGGCTTTAGTATACCCCTAAAAACATGGTTTACCTCCAACTTTACGCGGCAGCTTCCCCTAGTAACAACGAGTTTCGTTGTATCCGCCTCGAAACGCGTACGGTCTGTGTCCATACCGTATTTTTTCAATTCGGCGGATATTTTCGAAAGCCTGTCGGTTATATTCCCGAGCGCGGTTTCGCGGTCGTGTTTTCTCTCCGCATAGGCCAAATCTATGTCCACCGACAATCTGGGAAGATTTCTGTAGAACAGGTTTATGGCCGTTCCTCCCTTCAAAACAAAAGTTCCGTCCGAAAATACGAAGGGAAGCGTATCCAAAAGGAGTTTGACGATGTTTTTGTAGTATAACTTCATAGCGGCGGAAGCGACAGAATCGATTTATCAGGCAATACGACATTCAGATGTTTTCGCGAATCGAACTTACGAACCGTATCGATCAAAAAATCGGCATATGAGACATTCAATTCCCTACCCCAATGGGCAAGAAGGCGCAAAACTTTTATGCGTTTGCAGTTCGAAATAAGGTTTTCCAAGACTTTTTTACGGGGCGAAATAATCAGGTCGAATAGATTTTTCGACTCCTCCACCGTATAGAGTATTCCGACGTTGTCCAAAATTTCAAATAAGGCCCTTTCGGGTTCTGAAATACGGATACCCAAATCTCCGAACATATCTACGGCGAAAGTGTATTCGGAATCAAACGGGGATTTTGTTGTGTATACGAACGGAGCAATGCCACCAAACCATTTGGGGATTGTTTTTACGGTGCCGTTTCCCCAAAGATGGATTTTTGCGTCCGCCGGAATATTGTGAACAACGCCGTTTAGAGCCAATGCCGAACGCCCTCCTATGTGTATTGACGGATGTTGCCTTTGCAGAAACTCAACCGCATTTTGCCATTTAATATTCGAATTCGGCAACATATACACGCCCTTTTGCAGGGACAAAAGCAGTCCCTTTTTTACATATTTCGACCGAAGTCCGGATGTTATGCCGACGGAATCGAGGGTCTCCGATGAAATCGGAGACTCCGCAGACAATTGAAAAAGATTTTTTGTTAGGACTTTCCCCATAAATCAACCCAGTGGAAGCATACTCGGAAATTTCTAACGAAATATCAAGGATTTTTTGACAAAAAGCGCTTCCGTATGAATTTTGCCGACGAAATAAAATCCTCCGTGCGCGAGATATTCTCCGAGCTTTCCGAACCCGCCGTTTGGCGGGGAAGAACCGTAGACTGCATAGTTTCGCAGTGGCAAAACGGGTTCGATTTGGAATCGGGAGGTTTCGTTCCCGACGCGTCGTTTTCGGTGAAATTCGACGAAAGCGGACTCTGCGGCGAACTTCCCGAAATCGGCGATATCGTTTCAATCCGCGACGCCGAATACCGCATAACGCGCGTGTCGTCGCGGACGGGACGGGGACAGATAGAGGCTACGCTGGTATCCCGCGACAAATAATGAAAATAGACTTCAAAATCGATACGGAGGCTTTCGAGTCGGCGCTCGTCCGCTACAAGGTAGCCTGCGGGAAGGCTTGGGAACGGGTTCTTCGCCAACAGACGCGGCTTGTCGCCGAAAAGCTGATGAAGTTTACCCCGCCGAAAAATCTCGGAACGGGGAAGAAACATGTCGCCGCCGACATAGGCAAGGTGTTCGCCGACTTGGGCAACGCCAAATGGAAGGACAAGTCTTTGGACAAAATGTGGAAAGCGGGAAATTTCGAAGGGGTAAAAACCGCGCTTTCAAACCACCACGACAGGGCGGCGTTTCCGATATTCAACTATCGGAGAATACTCCCCTATCCCATTAAAAACATACACAGGGCGGCGATTTCCAAAAGCGGACGCGTCCCGAAAGG
>JAJXPD010000115.1 GCA_021641325.1 Opitutales bacterium | reverse complement strand
ATTTTATATTGTTTTTTGTGAATTCGTCAATAAAATGCGGTTGTTTCTCTGTGTCGAATGTCGGAGAATATTTTTTGCCTACCATGTAATATTTTGCGCCGGCCGTCTTGTGGTAGGGCAGAATTTCGACGCGGACAAGGCTTTTCGCCCCCGCGAGAATCTCCGAGAGCGCGAGCATGTTTCCGCGCGTGTCGTTGACCGCCGGAATCAGCGGAACGCGCACGATAAACGGGCGCGCTGCGGCGCAGAGCCATCGCAGGTTTTCGAGGATTTTCGCGTTGTCGACCCCCGTAAATTTTTTGTGCGTTTCGGAATCGACGGCCTTGCTGTCCATTAGAACCAAATCTACGGCTTCGGCGATTTTGCGGAACACTTTCGGCTCGGCATAGCCGCTCGTTTCGACCGCGCAGTGCACGCGCCCCTTGAGGCGCGAAACAACGTCGAAAAGGAATTCGTGCTGGGCAAGAGGCTCGCCGCCCGAAAAGGTTATTCCGCCCTCGTTGAGAGCGAATATTTTTTCGTCGCGCAGAAGTTTTTCGGCAAGCCAGCCCGACTCGACAACGCGCCCGCAGACCGAAGTTTCGCCGTTTTTTTTGACGAGCGTTTCGGGCGCGAACGAAAGCCCCTCTGGGTTGTGGCACCACTGGCAGCGCAGCGGGCACCCCTTCAAAAATACGGTCGTGCGAATCCCCGGTCCGTCGTTTACGGCGAAGTCTTCAATGCTGAAAACCGTCCCGAGCATTGCCGTTTAGCGTGCCGAAAATGCGTAGCGGCAGACGTGTTTGTAAACCCGCCCCTTTTTCAGAACTGTCGACGGAAAATCCGGCTGGTTCGGGCTGTCGGGGAAGTGCTGCGTCTCGAGCGCGAAAGTACCCCTGAATGCGTACGGTCTGCCGCTTTTGCCGATTTCGCCGTCGAAGAAATTTCCGCCGTAAAACTGCATTGCAGGCTCTGTCGTAAAGACCGACAAAACGCGCCCCGAAACGGGGTCGAAAACCTCGGCGGCGAAGTCGAGCGCGCCCTCCGCGGATTTGTTCAAAACCCAGTTGTGGTCGTAGCCGTTGCCGCGCTTCAGCTGGATGTTGCCGCGCCCCAAACGCGAGCCTATTACCGTCGGGCGCGTGAAGTCGAACGGCGTGCCCGCAACGTCCATAAGCTCGCCCGTGGGAATCATATTTTCGTCGATAGGCGTAATGCGCGAAGCGTCGATTGTCATAACGTGGTCGTTGATGTCGCCGACGCCCTCGCCGTGCAGATTGAAGAACGAATGGTGCGTAAGGTTTACGATTGTGTCGCCGTCGCTTGTCGCGGTGTGGACTACTTCAAAGGCGTCGTCGTCGGTAAGGCGGTATGTCATATCGACGGCGAGCGTTGCGGGATAGCCTTCGTCGCCGTCGGGCGAGAGAAGGCGGAATTTTATTTCCGATTCGTCCGCCGAAACGACGTCCCAAACTTTCATATCGAAGCCTTTGAAACCGCCGTGGAGCGAATTTTCGCCGTTGTTTACGGGCAGCTGATACGCCTTTCCTCCGAGCGAAAACCTGCCCTTTGCGATGCGGTTGCCGAAACGCCCGATTGTCGCGCCAAGAAAACGCTCGCCCTTGTAGTTTACGTATTCGTCGAGCGTTTTGTGCCCGAGCACAACATCGGCAAATTCGCCGTTCCTGTCGCGGACAAAGAGTTCGACCACGCGCGCGCCGAAGTTTGTGACCGACATTTCGGTGCCGTTTTTGTTTTTCAAAATGTAAAGCCCGACCTTTTTCGAATCTATTTGCGCGTCGAAATCGGCTGGGTTGAGTTTGCTGAATTGTTTTTTCCGCTGCATTAAAAGAGTTGAATACCCTTTTGACGTGTTTTGCGAGAAAAAAAACTCCTTTCGCGGTCGGAGTTTGCATTTCTCGCAGAAGTTGGAAATAATGGCAGAAAAGCGCAGGGTAGGGCTGTTGTCCTTTCTCCAACGCAAACATTCTTTTAACCATTGTTCCGATGGAAATCGTCGGTGAATACGCCAAACTTTGCGCTTTTCTTAATGATAAATCTTGTGCGATACGTTTGAATTGAGCATATTGGCGCAGAATTGGCGCGATTGCTGTTCATAACCCGTCAGAAAAGTGCGATAAGCCCCAAGATTGAGTCAAAAAGGGGCGGTTTTTAGCTTATAATAGACAGACTGTCTAATAATATTTTCGCCATTTGCCGCGGTTTTCAACTCAATATACGCCTTCATAACTAATTTATATTACGTTTGTTATGTTTATTTTCACAGGCCGGACACGCGAAACAAAACCCAAGCGCTTTTCGATTTTCACGAATTAGACATAATATATATTGTGCGACAAATTTGCCTCGGGCGGAGTTTGTTTTATTATGCGTTTTTTTTGGTGTAGTTTTCTTTGCAACGCGCTTTGTGTTGGCGCGTTTTTCAATAATTGCCGTTTAGAATTTGATAACATATTTTTTCAGGTCTTTGCGCTGATCGGAGCTATATGAGTATATTTTAAGTAGCGACGTTGCAAACCATGCGGCGAATCCGATTCCCGTAAAAATCCACGGCGTCATTGTGCCGAGCACTTTTATCGGGTTCGGGTCTACCGCGTTTATTATCATGAAATTGAACGAAATCACCGCCATGGTGAAGTCTATTGCGAGCATTATGCCCAAGTCGAAAAAGCTCACGCGTTTTATGAAGTCGCCGCGTTTCGACACTATATGGTCGCCAAAATAGCTCAGCCATGCGAACGGTCCGACCAGCACGATGTCCGTCAGGAAAAGCGCGAGCGACATGAACATTTTATAGCCGTCCAGAAAAGCCTTGCGAAACGACAGGCTCACTTCGGGATATTGTTCGGCGACAAGCCTCAAATTCTCGTCGCTCGTGAAGTTAATATATGTCAGCGCAAAAAACGAAACGCCGAGCAACGCCCAAAAAAGTTTGCGCGTTATGCCTGCCGGTTTTCGATTTTGCGCCGCCATTTAGCCGAAAATGCGCTCCGCCGCGTCGATATCCTTAAACGACATCACCATTACGGGCTTGTCGTTTACGGGGCGCGTCATTGCGTACATATATTCCACATTCAGCCCGACTTCCGACGCCTTTCTGAGGATTTTCGAGAGTTCGCCGGGTTTGTCTTCAACTTCTATTGCAAGCACTTCGACGAGTTTTGCAAAAAATCCGTTATCTTTGAGCGTACGCGCCGCTTTTTCGGGGTCGTCCACGATTGCGCGGACAATTCCGTAATCTTTTGTTTCCGAGATTGTTATGGTGTGGAGATTAATGTCCGCCTCGGCGAGCGTCTTGCAGACTCTTTCAAGGTGTCCGGGGGTGTTTTCCAAGAATACGGATATTTGTTTTATTCTCATGTCGGGTTTTCCTTTCTAAATTTTTCGGTTGTCGATGACTCTTTTCGCCTTGCCGTCGGAGCGCGGGATTTTATTGGGTTCGACGATTTTCACTTCGATTTTGATTCCGACTATGTTTGCAATCGACGTTTTGATTTTCTTGCGGAGCGCGTCTAGCTCCGAAACGCTGTCGGCGTAGTATTTTTCGTCTACTTCCACTTCGACCGTCACGGTGTCGAGGTCTTTTTCCCTGTCGAGAATAATTCTGTAATTCGGCGTGCATTCCTCGACCCTCATCAGCGCGACTTCAATTTGCGACGGGAACACGTTTACGCCGCGGATGATGAACATGTCGTCGCTTCTGCGCCCTATTCTGCGAATGCGTCGGAGCGTTCTGCCGCATTTGCACGGCATGGTGATAATCGACGTAATGTCGTGGGTGCGGTAGCGGAGAATGGGCATCGCCCTCTTCGCCAATGTCGTGAGGACAAGCTCGCCCTCTTCGCCGTCGGGGAGCGGTTCGCCCGTTTCGGGATCTACGATTTCGGGGTAGTAGTTATCCTCCAAAATGTGGAGACCGTTTTGTTCGGAGCACTCGCAGCCGACGCCGGGGCCCGTGATTTCGGAGAGTCCGTAGATGTCGTGCGCGACGACGTTCGTGTTTTTCTGAATGAAATTGCGCATTTGCTCCGACCACGGCTCCGCGCCGAAAACGCCGTGCGAAAGCGGCAGTTTTTTCATGTCGATTCCGTATTTTGGCGCGACTTCAATCAAGTGGATAAAGTAGCTTGGCGTGCAGCAGATTGCGGTTGTGCCGAAGTCGCGCATAATCATGAGCTGGCGTTCGGTGTTGCCCGTCGATGCGGGGATAACCGTGCAGCCGAGTTTTTCCGCGCCGCCGTGCGCGCCCAGACCTCCCGTAAAGAGCCCGTAGCCGTAGCAGATTTGGACGAAGTCTCCCCTATTGATTCCGCTCATGAGCAGGCAGCGCATGACGGAGGTTTTCCAAACGTCCATGTCGTCTTCGGTGTAGCCTACGACTATCGGCTTGCCCGTCGTGCCGCTCGACGCGTGCAGTCTTACGACCTCGTTTGTGGGAACTGCGAAAAGCCCGTATGGATATGTGTCGCGGAGGTCGGTTTTCTGTGTAAACGGAAGCTTCGATATGTCGTCGATGGACTTGATGTCGGACGGTTTCACGCCCTTTGCGTCCATTCTTTCGCGGTAGAGGGCGACGTTTTCATAGGCGTGCTCTACCATCGCCGAGAGCCTTTGGGACTGGATGAATCTGAGCTGTTCGCGCGGCAGGTAGTCCATCGCGCTTACGGGGTTGAATTTTCCGTTTTTGTCGTTCCAATTTTGAGCCATATGTGTACGGAAATTGTGCTGCTGTTATTTTTTCGAATTGCGCCCGAGCTTGAAGGCCTCCTCGTTTGCATCGCGGAGTTTTTCGGGGAAGAATTTTGCGATTGTTTCAAGCCAGCGGTTTTCGGGAATGTCGAGGTAGTTGCTGAGCACGCCGAGAGCCGCTACGTTTATAGCCTTCGCGCTTTTGAGCTTTGATACGTCGAAGTCGGCGGGCGAAATCACCACGCCGTCGGGCGCGAGCGACGCCTTGTGGACGTCAGACCATTCGGGTTCGAGCGACAGCAAAAAGTCAATCTTACCCTCCCCTATCATCGGGCTTACGACTTTTTTTCCGAAGCGCACGTCGCTTGATATCGAGCCGCCGCGTTGCGACATTCCGTGGACTTCCGCCTTTTTGACGTCGTAGCCCTCTTCGAAGAGGAGTTCGCTGAGAATAAGCGACGCCTTCAAGACGCCCATGCCGCCGAGACCCGCAGTGCGAATGTTTGTAGTTTTTTCCATGGTTTAAGCCTTTTTCATTTTTGCGAGGTTCGCCGCCGCGAGCAGGCAGGGCTGTTTGAGGATAATCAGCGTAAGCTCGTTTGTAGCCAGTTTTTCTTCGAGGTAGCTCTTGATTTTTTCGCCGTCGCGCACGGGGTTGAACTCAACCACGTTCTGGACGCCGATTGCCTTTGCGACGTCCGCAATCGAAACCTTGTGCGGCGCGGGTGTGTGGTCGAGCTTTCTGCCCGTTCCGGGGTGTTCCTGTTGGCCTGTCATCGCGGTCGTGGAGTTGTCTACAACCACCACGACGTGCCCCGTTGCGGGCGGATTGTAGACCATTTCGAGAAGCCCCGTGAGACCGCTGTGCATGAAAGTGCTGTCGCCGATAACGCTTACGACTTTCCGCGCCTGCTCTTCGGGAAGGACTTTCCTAAGCCCTATTCCCATGCCGATTGACGCGCCCATGCAAATTTGCAGGTCCATTCCGCTTACGGGGCGCATTGCCGCGAGCGTGTAGCAGCCGATGTCGCCCGAAACTATGCAGTTGAGTTCCACGAGCGGCTTGAAGCTGAAAGCGTGAGGGCAGCCGTTGCAGAGTTGCGGCGGCTTCATTTTGAGAACGGGCGCGGCGTAGTCTGTCCTGCCCTCTATTTGCGCCTTTGCCCTGTCGGAATTGAATTCGCCGAAACGCCACACTTCGTCGCGCGGCTCGACGTTTGCGCCGCCCGCAAGCAGCAGTGTAGACATGTAGGGGTCGCCCTCTTCCACCACTACGCAACGCTTGTATTTTTTCGTAAATTCGGCAATTTTCTTTACGGGAAGCGGGTTCGAGAACGCGACTTTGAAGAAGCCCGCGTCGGGAGCCGCCTCCATTGCGTGCTGGAACGCCACGCCGCTTGCGATTATCCCCAGCTCGTCCGACTTGCCCTCGATTATTTTGTTCGGCGATTCGCCGGACTCGTTCCACGCGAGCATGTCGGCGTGCTTCTTGCGGAGGCGTCTGTGCGCGGGCTTTGCGTGCCCGGGGACCATGACGTGCACTGTGATGTCTTTTGCGTAGTTCGCGGGGTGGAGGTCTTCAACCGCGCCGAGGTCGTACGAAACAACCGTATTGCTGTGGGCAATGCGTGTTGTGGTTCTAATGATGAACGGAATCCCCCATTTGCGGGAAAGTTTGAACGCAAGGCGCGTGAGGTCGTAGGCCTCCTGCGAGTCGGCGGGTTCGAGGACGGGGAGTCCGCCCGCGTATGCAAGCGAGCGGGTATCCTGCTCGTTTTGGCTCGACGCCATTCCTGGGTCGTCTGCTACGACCGCTACAAACGCGCCCTGAACGCCGCTGTATGATGCCGTAAAGAACAGGTCTTGGGCTACATTGAAGCCGACGTGCTTCATTGTTACCATGGAATTTGCCTCCGCAAAAGCCGCTCCCAGCGCGACTTCCGCGGCAACTTTTTCGTTCGGCGCCCATTCGGCGTTTCCGCCGAGCAGGGAAAAGTTTTCGAGAATTTCGGTCGATGGCGTTCCGGGGTAGCCCACTCCGAGGGCGCAACCCGCGTGGCGTGCGGCGAGGGCTATTGCCTCGTTTCCGCTCAAAAGTTTCTTTACGATATTTGACATACTTTACGGATAATCCGACTTTTCGCGGAAATATTCAACATCATTTTCCCGATTTCGGAAAAATTTTTGTCTTTTGTTCTTTAAAAAACGCGAAGCTGTCCGATAATCCACAATTAAACACGGGGCGCGCGCGGGTCGGGAACAATCCGCGACGCTCGCATATTTTCAAAAAACAAAACACTATAATAATATATGGACTACAAATTCAAAGCGGAAGTAAAACAGGTACTGGACATCGTAGAAAACTCGCTCTACACCGACAGGGAAATCTTCGTCAGGGAGCTTGTATCGAACGCCGCAGACGCTTCCGAAAAACTGCGCTTCACCAAA
>JAJXPD010000114.1 GCA_021641325.1 Opitutales bacterium | reverse complement strand
AAATGGTACAATTCAAAAAAGTAGCAGTGGTGGGCGCGGGCGCATGGGGCAGCGCGCTCTCGATTATCCTTTCGAAAAACGTCCCGAACGTCTCCGTTTGGGCGCGCGAAAAAGAGGTCGCGGAATCGGTGGCGGCAAAGCGCGAAAACTCGCTCTTTTTGCCCGACATCAAAATTCCCGAAAACGTCGAATTTTCCAACGACCCCGCGAAAGTGCTCGACGGCGCGGAAATGGTCGTGTGGGTAATGCCCATTCAGTACCTTGCCTCGACCGCGCGCGATTTCGCAAAATACATTCCGAACGGCTCAATCATGCTCAATGCGGGCAAAGGCATCGAAATCGGAACGTGGCGCAGGCCGTCGGCGATTCTGCGCGAGTCGATTCCGCAGGCGTCGTCCTGCGGCTCGATAATGGGTCCGAACATCGCCTTCGAAGTTGCCCTCGACAAATACGCGGAGGCTGTAATCGCGCTCGACTCGCACGCCGATTCGGTCCGCGCCTCCGGGGCTTTCTGCACGCCGAACTTCCGCGTGCGCCCTACCGACGACGTCGTGGGCGTCGAAATCGGGGCGGCTCTCAAAAACATAGTCGCGCTCGCGGCGGGCTTCTGCGACGGCATGGAGCTTGGCGCAAACACAAAGGCGATTGTCATGGCGCGCGGCTTTCAGGAAATTTACAGGGCGGCGGCGTCCCTCGGCGCATGGAGCGACTCTTTTGTAAAAGAATCCGCCATTTTGGGCGACGTTTTGACGACCTGCATGAGCCCCGATTCGCGCAACCGCAGAACGGGCGAACAGCTTGGGCGCGGGCTTGACGCGGAGGCGGCGAAGGCAAAGCTCAACGGCAGGGTTTGCGCGGGCTTGGAGACAATCCAGATTTGCAGAATGTTCGACAAACTCTACCACGTGAAGCTGCCGATTATGACGGCGTTGTGCGACCTCTCCGAGGGCAAGCTAACCCGCGAGGAGTGTCTCTCCCGCATGTTGTCTTAGACGGCGCGTACGGCGCGTGAAAGCACTTTCCTAAGGGCGTTTCCCTGTACGCCCAGACCGCTCGCGTACGAAAGTACGCCACGCGCCCTGTTCGCACAGGAAAGCCACCCTTATGAAAGCACTTTGACGCGCCTAAAAATACAGCGCACGGCGCGAAGATTTTTAGAGTGCTTTGGGATAAAAGTTGGGTAGGGCGTTTCGCGAGCCGACTAATGTTTGCGGATAGCCGCGTACGCCACGCACACGTGGCGTGAAAGCACCAGTCTAAGGGCGTTTCGCGCACGCCCCAGACCGCTCGCGTACGGAAGTACGCCACGCGCCCTGTGCCGCGCGCAAAGCCGCCCTTATACTGGCATTTTGACGCCCCTAAAATTAGAGTGCTGGCGCACGAAGATTTTTAGAGTGCGCTGGGATAAAAGTTGAGTTTACAAAAAAGCGGAAATTCCGAAACTTGGAATTTCCGCTTTTGATTTTATCCGCGCAAAGCGCGTCTATTTAAATTAATTTCTTTTCCGAATGTCGCATATCTCGCCACCAGTAATTGGCGAAGCCAATACGAACTAAACGGGAAAAGGCGCGGTTATGGCCGCGCCGCATAATCACAGAAAGGAGCGAAGCTCCGTAGGGAGGCGCACCTTGCGTTTGAGCGAGGGGACAGGCGGGAGTTTTCGTGGTAGCGAAAACCGCCTTTTGGGGGCGGCAGCCCCCTCTGTCGCCGTGCAGGCTGCAGCCTGCCTCGCGCCCCGTGCAGGCTGCTAGCCTGCGATGAGGGACTGACCTGTCATTTCTTCGGGCTTTTTGAGACCCATGAGTTGGAGTACGGTCGGGGCGATGTCGCCGAGCGTGCCGCTTTTGCGCATGAGCAGGCCTTCGAGACCCTTGCCGTAGATTACAACTTCCACTGGGTTCATCGTGTGGCGGGTATGCGCTTCGTTGATGGCGGGTTCGAAGAGTTGGTCGCTGTTGCCGTGGTCGGCTGTGACGACGAGAGCCGCTCCGAATTCGTCGGCCGCGCGCGCGATTTTTTCCACGCATTTGTCGACGGTTTCGACCGCTTTGACGGCGGCTTTGAGGTTGCCGGTGTGCCCGACCATGTCGCCGTTTGCGAAGTTTACGACGATAAGCGCGTATTTATTTTCGCGAATCGCCTTGACGACCGCGTCGGCTACTGCGGGCGCGCTCATTTCGGGCTTTTGGTCGTAAGTCTGCACGTCGCGGGGCGAGTCGATGAGAATGCGGTCTTCGCCCTTGAAAGGTTCTTCGCGGTAGTCGTTGAAGAAGAACGTTACATGCGCGAACTTTTCGGTTTCGGCGCAGCGCAGCTGTGCCAGACCCTTCGAGGAAACGTAGTCGCCGAGAATGTTGACCATTTTGGGCGGCTTGGGGAAGAGCACGTTGGGGCAGAGGCCGACCTTGTATTCGGTCATTGTAACAAAGAAGACCTGCGGTGTTTTCGAGCGGTCGAAGCCGTCGAAGCCTTTGTCGATGAACGCGCTTGTAAGCTCGCGCGGGCGGTCGCCGCGGAAGTTGAAGAATATGACGGCGTCGCCATCGGCGATTCTGCCGATGGGCTTCCCGTCCTTTTCAATCCAAGTGGGGACGATGAATTCGTCGCCCTGCATGTTGTCGGCGGCGGGTTTTTCGTAGTAGTTTTTGAACGCGTCTTCGGCGTTGGAGACCGCGGCTTCGGCCTTTGTTCCGACGAGGCAGTCGTAGGCTTTTTCGACTCTGTCCCAGCGTTTGTCTCTGTCCATCGCCCAGAATCTGCCGATTACCGACGCAACCTGTCCGACGCCGTATTCCTTCATCTTGCCTTCGACTTCGCGGATAAATCCGAGTCCGCTCGTGGGCGGGGTGTCGCGTCCGTCGGTGAAAGCGTGGAGGAAAACCTTGTCGTACTTTTTGTCGGCGCAGATTTTCAGGAGCGCGTAGAGGTGGCGGAGCATCGAGTGCACGCCGGCGTCTGAGCAAAGCCCGAAGAGGTGGAGCGCGCCGCCGTTGTCGAGCTTCTTGAAGACTTCGTTGAGTACGGGGCTTTCGAGCACCGAGCCAGTCTGGAAGCCCTTGTCGATTCTTACGATTTCCTGGTCAACGATTCTGCCCGCGCCGATATTCTGGTGTCCGACTTCGCTGTTGCCCATGATTCCTTCGGGGAGACCGACTTCAAGCCCGCAAGCCGAAATTTCGGTGCGCGGCCATTTTTTCGAGAGCATTTTGCAAAACGGCGCGTCCGCCAGTTTTACCGCATTGTATTTGTCGAGGGAGGAGTCGTGGTTTTCGCCCCAACCGTCCCTGATTACTAATATTACAGGTCTTTTTACTCCGTTCATAAATTTTAAAAATCGGAAGACAATGAAAACATCAAAATCGCATCGCGCAACACAATTTTCACGGAAAGAAAGAATCGGCGGGGGCGCGGGAAAAAATGTTTGCATGCGCGGCGGAAATCGGTTAACGTCAAACCCTTTAACACACACACGGATTACTATGTTTGGAAAAACACCTATAATACTATTGTCAACACTCGCGGCGGCTTCATTGTTTGCGGCGGACGCGGTAAAATCGCACGTTGCGGAAATCTTCTCGTGGTCGGACGCCGACGTAAAGGTCGTCGCCAAGATAAAAGGCACGGGCGCGGGCCACGCAAACTGGCGCAGCGACGCCCCGAAAACGATAACCGCCACAAAAAAAGTGTCGGACTCCGAATGGAGTAAAATGGGCTTCACCGTTGTGCCCGATTCCGACGCAACGCTCAACATTCTTCTGCGCAGCAATTTTGCGCGCGACAAAAACGGCGCGGTGCTCTCAAACCGCACTCTGTTCAGAAACCTCGCATTCGACGGCAAGCCCGAAGCCGAGCTTGCGGGGCAAAGCGGGCATGAGGCTACATACGCGCGCGGCATACCCGCCAAAATCAGTGTGAAAAAAGGCGTGCCGGTGTCGGTGTCGGTAGAGGCGAAAGTCCCCGCCAAGTGGGACGGCACGTACACGGTCGACATTTCCGAATGCGCAAACATTCCGGCCGACGGCTCGAAGGGCGGCATTTCGGCGTATAAAAACCTCCCCGAGGGAGTTGTAGAGCTTGGCGGAATGAAGTACGATTTCCCGAAGTCGGGCGTCAACCGCGCGGCGGCTGTTTCTGTATCGACGCCGCTGAAAGCCGATTTGTCGGGCAAAGGTATTCGCGGCAAATACGTCTACGTTTTGGGCGCGGTCTCGAACGACTTGAAGTATACCGACCACGCCTGCGCAAGCATGCTCGTTTCTTTCGAAAACGGCGGGTCGGAGCATTTCTGGATTCGCAAAGACAGGGATTTCGGCGACTCCGCCGGCACTACGAAATTTAACTCCAAGTGCATTCCCGTTTTCGGGGGGGGCAAGAACGGCGGAGTGCTTTACTTCACAAAATTCGTGTTTAAGGAAAACGCCGGAGCAATCAAAAGCATAAGAATCGACGGCGAAAAGCTCAACGTTTTCGCGATTACGGTTTCGAGCGAAAGCCTCGATACAATCGTTCCCAAACAGTACGATTTGAGCCAGTGGAAGCCCGTGGACATCTCCGACTTGGCGGTGAAGGAGGGCACGGCTCTCGACCTCTCCAAGCAGGTTGAAAGCGCGCCCGCGGGCAGCTTCGGCAAAATGAGAGTCTCCGAAAACGGGCGTTTCGAATTTGAAAACCGCGCGGGAGTTCCCGTGAAGTTTCAGGGCACGAACTGGCGTCCCGGCGACGGCTTCGGCACGACAATCAAGACGCACGCCGACATCGACGAGCTTGCAAAAATGATGCGCAGGCAGGGCTACAACCTCGTCCGCTGGCGCATTTCCATGCGCGGCAACAGGGAATTCTCCGCGCCGTACACTCTCAGGGAGTACAACAAGGACATGTACGACTACTTCTTCTACGCCATGGCGCGCGAGGGCGTGTACTCGCACTTCAACCTTTCGAGCCACGACCTCGGCAACCCCGACTTCAATTGGGCCGACAGGTTCGACGTGAAAATTCTCATGTTCTTCGGCGACGAAAAGACCCGCGCCGACTGGCGCAAGTTCGTCAAGTGGGAGCTTAACCTCGTCAACAAATACACAGGCAAAAAGTGGAAGGACGACCCCTCCATTGTCTCCACCGAATATTTCAACGAAATCGAGCTTGGCCCCGTCGGGCTTCGCAACGCGTCGCCGCGCGTGAAGAAGTTTGTAAACGCAAAGTTCGTGGAGTTCCTCAAAAACAAGTACAAGACTTTCGAAAACTGGAACGAGCCCGAATGGAAAGTCCGCCGCAACCTCAAAAGCTTCGACGACGTGAAAATATCCGACGAAGGCATTTCACAGCGCGACATCGCCCTGTTCATAATCGAAAACGGGCGCGACCTCCAACGCTTCTGCGAGGGCGTCGTGCGCGGCGAGGAGGGCTTCAACGTTCCGCTCCACCAGCACAACTGCGTGAGGGCAACATCGTTTGCGCTGCTAAGCGCGGAGGCGGGCGATTACACCGCGCTCAACGTCTACCACAAACACCCCAGCGCGTTCATGTCGGAGGGTTCGGTAGTGGGCTCTGAGTCGTCTGTGTCCGACTTCGGCGAATATTTCAGAGCCGCCGCCGCGAAGCGCGTGGCGGGAAGGCCCATGATGCTTTCGGAATGGCAGCACTGCCACTGGAATCCCTACAAACACGAGGGCGGCGTGCTGTTCCCGTCGTACTCGGCGTTGCAGGGCTTCGACAACCTCACAGTCCACGATGTTGCGGTTCTTAAATCGCGCGGCGCGCTCGGACCTTTCGAAGTGGCGGGCAGCCCCGTGTTCCGCGCAAACGAATTTTTGACCTCCGTGCTGTTTTTCAGGGGCGACGTCAAAACTTCCGACCGCCGCGTGGACATTGTCTACGACGACAAATACCTTGAAAACTCGCGCGAAGTCGGCAACGCCATGAACACGGAGCAGTCGAAACTCGCGCTGCTTACGGGCTTCGGAATCGAGTTCCCGACCGCCCGCAAATCGCCCGCCGCCGCGAAAATCAAAACGAAGCCCGCCGACTTGCAGTTCGAGCCGATTGGCTCTTCGGCGTCGTGGGCTGCGTCGAACGTCGCGGGAACTGGCGCGGGCGACAAAAAGTTCGACATTTCCCAAGCCGCAAAACGCCTGCGCGAGGCAGGCATACTTCCCGCCGACAACGCGACAGACCCCGCAAAGGGCGTCTTCCAGAGCGACACCGGCGAAATCACCATGCGCGTGAAAGAGGAGCTTGTGAAAGTTGCGACCGCAAATACCGAGGCTGTCGCGCTCAAGCCCGCCACGAAAAACGAGAAGGTGGGCGCGCTTACGGTAAAGTCGGTTTCGGTTCCCGCGGCGGTTGCGGCGTCGTCGGTTGACGGCAACCCGCTTGCGGAGTCGGGGAGAATTGTGTTCATTTTCAACACCAACAACATCTCTACGAACTTCAAAGTTTCGCGCGACGAAACGACGTTTATCTCGAAAGGCACGACGCCTATTCTCATGCAGGTCGGCAAAGTGTCGGCTACGCTCGAAAAGCCGAGCTTGGGATTCTTCGACGACGTGGCTTCGCTTTTCGGCGCGGGCAAAAAATTCTCGCTTTACGCGCTTAAAATCACGGGCGAACGCCTCGAAAAAATCCCGCTCGAAGAGTCGGACGGCATGCTGAAAATAGAAATCGACACGTCGAAGCTCAAGGAGTTCTCGCCCTTCTTCGAAATCGTCGCCGAATAATATTCAACAACACACAATAACCACAATATATATGGGAATGAAAAAACTACTACTACTACTATCGGCGTCGGCTCTCGCGCTTTTTGCGGCGGGTTGCGACGGGGAAAAGACGCAGGTTGCCGACATCTCGGAGGCGGTCAACGGAAAGATGGCGTCGGTCAAAAACTTCAAGTCGGGAGGCATGGAGCTTGGCGGAATGGGGTTCATCGTCGCCGATCCGTCGAAGCACGGCGGCAACTGGGTAATTTCGGCAAGCAACGAAAAGAACGTGCCCGAAGTGGACGTTTCCAAATACGTCAACCGAAACGCGAACTACGTCTTCCTTCTCCACGCGTTCGAAAACCAGCCCAAGGGCAAGGTTTTCGGCGGCGAAATGGAGATTGTTTTTGCCGACGGCCGCAAGCGCACCGTTTGGGTTAAGGGCGGCCGCGACATCGG
>JAJXPD010000292.1 GCA_021641325.1 Opitutales bacterium | reverse complement strand
AAATCACCCTCTCGACCGACGAAAAGGCGAACACTTTCACAATCGAAGACCGCGGCATAGGCATGACCTCCGAAGAGCTTGTCGCGAACCTCGGAACAATCGCGCATTCAGGCTCGAAGGCGTTTTTGCAGGCTCTCAAAGAAAACAAGAGCGACTTGTCGGAAGGGCTTATCGGGCAGTTCGGCGTGGGGTTTTACAGCGTGTTCATGGTTGCCGACAAGGTTGACGTCTACACGAAAAGCGAAAACGGCGGCGGACTCCACTGGTCGTGCGCGGGCGACGAGAACTTCACGATTGAAGACTTTGACAAGCCCGAACGCGGCACGAAAATAGTCGCGACCCTCAAAAAGGAATACTCCGAATTTTCAAAGCCCGCGCGAATCAAGGAGATTGTCGAAAAGTACAGCGCGTACGTCGATTTCCCGATTTACTTCGGCGAAGAGAAAATCAAGACGATGCAGGCAATCTGGCTCAAAGCGAAGTCGGACATCACCCCCGAACAGTACGAAGACTTCTACAAATTCCAGACCCACTCTTTCGACAAGCCCCTCGACTGGCTGCACTTCAAGGCGGACGCGCCCGTAGAGCTTAACGCGCTAATCTACATTCCCAACGAAAATCCCGAACGCCTCGGCTTCGGGAAAAGCAAGTGCGAACTCTCTCTGTACTGCAAAAAGGTTCTGATTGACTCCGAACCCAAGAACCTCTTTCCCGAATGGCTGCGCTTCGTAAAGGGCGTAATCGACAGCGCCGACATTCCGCTGAACATCTCGCGCGAAAGCATGCAGGACAGCGCGCTTGTCAAAAAGCTCGGGCGCGTGGTTCTCAAACGCTTCCTTAAACACCTTGCCGACATCGCCAAAAAGGACACCGCCAAGTACGACATGTTCTTCAAGAAATTCGGCGTGTTCCTCAAAGAGGGAGCGGCGGTCGATTTCGAAAACCGTACAGAACTAACAAAGCTGCTTCGCTTCGAGTCGAGCCTCTACGCCGACGGAACGAAAGTGTCTCTCGACGACTACGTTTCGAGAATGAAAGACGGCCAGACGGAAATCTACTACGCGTGCGGCGCGGACAGGAAAACGATTGAAAGCGCGCCGTACATCGAGGCGTTCGCCGCCCGCGGGCTTGAAGTGCTCTACCTCTACGAGCCTATCGACACTTTCCTTGTGGGCAACCTCGGAAGCTACTCCGAAAAGCCGTTCGCAAGCGTTGATTCCGACGTAAAACTCGGCGACGCGCCCAAGCCCGCCGACGGAGAGGCAATCCCCGAAGAAGCCCTGAAATCGCTCAAAGACTGGATTAAATCAACCCTCGGCGACACAAAGGTCGAATCGGTTTCGAGCGGAGAAAGGCTTGTAGA
>JAJXPD010000291.1 GCA_021641325.1 Opitutales bacterium | reverse complement strand
GGAATGTACTCGACGATTTTATCGAGAAGCGGGGCGCAGTCTGCGCGCGGCGCGTCGGGCGAGTCGGCAAAATAGCCGTCTTTCGCCGAGCCGTAGAGCACGGGGGCGTCGAACTGTTCCTCCGTCGCGCCAAGCTCCAAGAAGAGTTCGAGCACCTTTTCGAGCGTGGCGTGCGGGTTGGCGTTCGGGCGGTCGATTTTGTTTATCACGATAATCGGCTTCAAGCCCTCCGCGAGTGCCTTTTTGAGCACGAAGCGTGTCTGCGCCTGCGGGCCCTCGAAAGCGTCCACCACAAGCAGAACGCCGTCGACCATTTTCATGACGCGCTCGACCTCGCCGCCGAAGTCGGCGTGCCCGGGGGTGTCCACGATGTTCACGGTATAGCCGCGCCATTCGATGGAGGTGTTTTTCGCCTTGATTGTAATGCCCTTTTCGCGTTCGAGATCCATGGAGTCCATGGCGCGTTCGGTGACGGTTTGGTTTTTGCGGTATGCGCCGCCCGCGCTCAGCAGACGGTCTACGAGAGTCGTTTTGCCGTGGTCTACGTGCGCGATGATTGCAAGGTTGCGGAATTTTGAATGCATATTGAATTGGCGCATATCCAAGTACCATTCAAGAGTATAGTCAAGAATTATGCGCGTTTGCCCTCCGCCGCGCACGCCGCAAAAAAAGCGAAAAAAAATTTGACAAAGCCGCCGATTCAAACATTTGATTGAAACATATGATTGAATGCGGTCTGATACAAAAAGTGGCGTCGGGCGACATGTCCGACCCGAAAGTGCGCATAGCCCGCGCCGCGATAGAGGAGTTTGCCATGCGCTCGCTCGACGGTGCGAGGATTAGGGAAATCGCAAAAAAATCGGGCGCGAACGTCGCGGCAATCAGCTACCATTTCGGCGGCAAAAAGGCTCTGTACAACGCGGTTGTGGAGGGCGTTTCCGACTATTTTGAAGACTCGGTGAAGCCCTTTTACGACAGGGGAGAGGCGGTTTTCGAAAAAAACGACTCCGCCGCCGCCACGAACCTCGCACGCGAATTTCTCATCGGCACAATCCGCAAATTTTCGGAGGTGGACATAGTTCCCGCGTTCTGCCTGATAATGGCGCGCGAAACGGCGTCGCCCTCCGAGTCTTTTCGGCGCGTTTACGACTCCATTTTCCGCAAGCCCGTAGACTTCCTCTCGCGGCTTTTGCAGGTTGCCTCAAAGGGGCGGCTCGCCCGCGATGTGGGGATAGTTTTCGCGCAGGCATTGTGGTCCAACGTGCGCTCGTATTCGTCGAAAAGCGGCGCGATTCTTAAACTACACTCGTGGAAAAAAATCGGGGACGCCGAGCTTGATTTGCTCGATTCCGCGCTCTCGAAAGT
>JAJXPD010000113.1 GCA_021641325.1 Opitutales bacterium | reverse complement strand
CTCTAAGACGCGGCTTCGGGCGACGCGTCCGAGGCGTCCGAAGCCGCGCCGTCGGCGGCTTCGGGCTTCCGCTCCGCGTCGGGATTCGCGGCGGCTTTCCGCTTGGCGGCAAGCTTTTCCGCCTGCTCGCACTCCCACTGCTCCCTGTCGGTCGGGGTGAAAGTTCCGTCCACGATTTTGTAGACGTCCGCGCCGTCGATTGTCTCGCGAATCAAAAGCTCGTTCGCGATTGCGTCGAGCTTCCCGCGGTTGTCGGAGACGATTTTCCGCGCCCGCGCGAGCTGTCCGTCGATAATCGCCTTTACGCTTTCGTCGATTTCCATTGCGGTGCGCTCGCTGACGCGCTCCTCGCGGGCGATTTCGCGCCCAATGAAAATGTGGTCCTGATTTTCGCCGAATGAAATCGGGCCGAGGTCGCTCATGCCCCAGTCGCAGACCATTTTGCGGGCGACTTTCGTAGCCTGCTTGATGTCCGCCGCCGCGCCGTTTGTGATGTCGGAGAACACAAGCTCCTCCGCCACGCGCCCGCCGAGGCTCGTGCAGATGTTGTTAAGAAGCGACGTCTTGCTTTCGGTGCGGATATCGCGCGAGGGAATGAACATTGTGGAACCCAAGCTCTGTCCGCGCGGAATAATCGTCACCTTGTGGACGGGCAGTCTGCCGTTGTCGACAATCGCCTGAATGAGCGCGTGCCCCGCCTCGTGGTATGCGGTGAGTTTTTTCTCGTCGGCGTCCATGAGTTTTTTGCGTTCGCGCCCGAAGAAGACCTTGTCGCGAGCCTCGTCGATGTCGGCTTCCGAGACGGTTTTTTCGCTCCTTCTGGCGGCGATAATCGCGCTTTCGTTGAGCAGGTTCGCCAAATCCGCGCCCGAACAGCCGGGGGTCATGCGGGCGATTTTCGACAAATCCACGCCGTCCGAAAGTTTGATTTTTTTTGCGTGGATTTTCAGAATCTCCTCGCGCCCGTTCACGTCGGGAAGGTCGATTACAACCTGCCTGTCGAAGCGTCCGGGGCGCAGAAGCGCGTTGTCGAGAACGTCGGGGCGGTTGGTCGCGGCGATGATGATTATGCCCGTGCGGGCGTCGAAGCCGTCCATTTCGACGAGCAGCGAATTGAGAGTCTGCTCGCGCTCGTCGTTGCCTCCGCCGAGACCCGCGCCGCTCTGGCGTCCCACGGCGTCGATTTCGTCGATGAACACAAGGCACGGAGCGGCCTTGCGCGCCTGCTCGAACATGTCGCGAACCCTCGCCGCGCCGACGCCCACGAACATTTCCACAAAATCCGAACCGCTTATCGAAAAGAACGGAACGTCCGCCTCTCCCGCGACTGCGCGGGCAAGAAGCGTCTTGCCCGTTCCGGGGGGGCCAACCATCAGAATGCCCTTGGGGATTCTCGCGCCGATGTCCTTGAAACGCTGCGGATTTTTCAGAAATTCGACAATTTCGGAAACCTCCTCCTTGGATTCGTCGCAGCCCGCGACGTCGGCGAAAGTGATTCTGTCCTTGTCTGGCGTAAGCAGGCGCGCGCGGCTTTTGCCGAACGACATCGCGCCCTTGCCCGCGCCGCGCATCTGGCGCATGAAAAAGAAATACAGAAAGCCCACGACAATCACGAAAGGCAGAACCGACATCACCATGCTGCCCCAGAAAGTGCTTGCGGGAACTTCCTTCAAATCCCACGGGGCGGCGGGGTCGGAAAGTTTTTTGTACATTTCGTCGGTTATGCGGCCGTTGAAAACGAACGGAAGCGTGCGCGGGGTGTTGGCGTCCGCGCCCTCCTTGCCGAAAGTCGGGTTCTTGATTTTCCCCTCTATTACGTACCAGTCTTTGCCCGCGGTTGGGTCGTTGCGCACGGTCATCGAAGCGATTGTGTCGTTTTCGACGGCATGCATGAGTTTGCGCACATCAAGCTCCTGCGTTTGCCCGCCGCCCGCGCCGCGCGGGAGCGACACAAGAAACACCACCGCGCAGATTATCAGCAGCCACACAAAGTACGGCTTGTTTGGCAGTTTGGAAAATCCCGAATTCTTGTCTCTATTGTCCATTTGAAAGATTAAAAGCTATCATACAGTTCGGCAAAAGGTCAATTCTAATGCCTCGGCGGAATCCGCCAATTTGAATTTATCGGCGGGGGCAAGCCCGCGCACCCACAGAATCTCCCCCGCGCAATTACAGACAACGGGCGCGGAAATTCGTTTCGGGCGCGGCGTTTTTTTTCCCTCGAAGAGCGTTTTCAGCTTTTTCGGGGAACGCCTGCCGACGGGCGCGTAGGCGTCGCCGTCGCGGCGCGCGCGCACGCGGAGCGAATCCCCTCCGCATAGCGCGGACGGGTTGAGATACGCCGAAACGCGGTCGTCGTTGCCGCCGCTTTTTATGGAATCGGCGCGGTCGGGCGAAAGGGCGACAATGCGGGCGCAAAGCGCGGAACCGTCGGGAAGCGCGACGCTTCCGCCGACGCGCACGGAAAGCTCGAAATCCGTTTTTTTCGGGACGGCCGAAAGAGAGAAGTCGCGCGGCGAAAAATCAACAAACACCGCGCCCGCGTCGAGACGCGCGTCCGCATGCGCGGCGATTCCGCGCACGAACGCATCGACCGCCGACGCCCTCACGCAAAGCCCGCGCTCCGACAAAAATTTTTCTACCGCCCTGCGGACAAAGGCAGCATGCGCCAAAATCGACTCCGACAAAAACACGCCGCCGCCGTCCGGCTTCCCCGCGTTTGCGCGGGCGTACTCGGCGGAAAACAGGGCGTCGAGCGCGTCGGCGTCCTCCTGCAAAAGCCCGCGAGAGCGCACCGCCCCCGCGAAAACGTCGTACTGCGACGCCTCCGCAAACGCGGGCAAAACCGCGTTTCTTATCCTGTTGCGGAAATAGTCAAGCCCCGCGTTCGATTCGTCCTCGCGCCACGCAAGCCCCGCAGACTCCATCGCCGCGACGATTTCGCGCTTCGACATGCCCAGAATCGGGCGCAGATACTCCACCCCGCGCAGGCGCGAAATCGGGCGCGGAGCGCAGAGACCGCCCAAGCCCGCGCCGCGGGCAAGCCGCATGAGGAGCGTCTCGGCGACGTCGCCGGCGTGGTGCCCCTGGGCAACCGCCGCAAGCTTCAAATCGTCCGCGCTTTTTTCGAAAAACGCAAGGCGCAAAGCCCGCAAGCCGCCCTCCGAGCGGTCGCGCGGGGTTTCGTCGGGAGAGCCGCGAACGAACTCCGCGCCAAGCTTGGCGCACTCAGACTCAACGAACTTTTCGTCGATTTCCGCAGCCGCGCGCACTTTGTGGTTGAAATGCAAGACCGCAAGATTTTCCGCGCCGAATTCCGCCGCCAAAACGCGCAAAAGGAAAACCGAATCCGCGCCGCCAGAACACGCAACGCCCACACGCCCGCCCGACGCGAAAATCGAGCGCAGACGCCCGTACGCGGAATCGTCCAGATTCGCGCGGACGGAGGCGGCATCGGATATTCTGATTTCCCTAAACATTTTCGAATAAAAGCATTATCGACGCCGCGAGCAGCGGGGCAAGCCCGAATCTCAAAAAGGCGTTTTTTAAGTCGGCGCAGTACGCCGAAACGACAAGAAAAACAGCCACCGCAGAGTACGCCGTAAGAGCGTTCGGCATGGGGAAATCGACCCTGCCGCTCCAAATTTCCGCGCAGAACTTCGCCCATGCGGACATTGCGCCGACTATCCACGCGGCGACGGTGTTGAGAACGCCCGCAATAAAATTCGGCAGCGCAAACCCCGCAAAGCCAAGCCCCACCGCAAGCCCAGCGCCGCCCACAAACACGGGCGAGTACAAAACCGACATCGGCGAAAAGTACGAAAAATAATGAGCTCCAAGAGGCGCGGCGGCGAACATCGCCCCAAGCGATATGCAAAACGCGCCGAGAAAATACGACTTCGCCCACGACGCAAAACTCCCGAAAGCCGAAATTTTGCCGTCTGAACCCCCGCTCCGCCCAAGCCCCGAAAGGTACCCGTAAAGCGGCACGGAATAGACGAATATCGAAGCCACAATCGCGTACGAAAGCCCGAAGCCCGCGTCGAAAACCGTCTGCGGCGCAGCTACGACCGCTATTGCCGCCGCCAACACCAACGCGCCGAACGGGCGCATTCCGCGCGAGAACGCAAGCGCAAGCCACACAAGGGCAACCATTCCGAACGCCCGCATTGCCGACGGCCGCGCCCCGCACGCGCAAACGTAGAGGTAGAGCGCGGGCAGCGCAACGAACGGCTGAAAGCGCCGCCCTACGCCGACCGCCGCAAGAGCGCCGTAAAGCACGGCGGCGGCAAAGCCCACATGAAGCCCGCTTATCGCGAAAACGTGCATCGTGCCGATGTCCCTGAAATCGCGCTTTTGGGCTTCGGTAAGCAGGCTTTTGTCGCCCAAAATCATCGCCCGATACGTCCGCGCCGCCTCGCCGTCCGCCTGCGATTCGCGCGGGAACGCCGAAAGAGAACGCTCGGCGTATTTCCGCACGGCTTCGTAAAAGCCGAAGCGCATGCTTTCGCCCTCCAACACCGACGCGTCCGCAATCCGCGCCGACATCTTGAAATAGACGAAGCGGCTTCGGAGGTATTTTTCGAACGCCCTACCCTCTGGCGTGTTCGCGCCGAAGCCGCGCGATTTCGGCTCGGACGGGTAGACCGCAGAGAACACGCCGTCGAAGGAAACTTTTTGCGAAACGACAAAATTTTTGTTGGGCGTCGCCGCGTTTTTCCCGTCGGAGACGGTAAACCACATTTTGTGCCCTACGGCGTTCGGCGCAAAATACGGCGCGTTGGTAATGGTTGCGATTCCGTAGCGGGAGTCGTTCACCCCGCGCGAAACCTCGTCTATCACAGCCTCCACACGCGCCCGCCGCGGCGCGAGGTCGGCGTACGGATTCGGCGGCACGCGGAAATAAAAATACCACACTCCCAGCGCGAACACCCCGACTATCCGCACCGCAAAGCGGATTTTCCGAAGAGCCGCCGCGCGGCTTTCGGGCATTTCGAAACAGTCCGCCAGCAACGCCGCGCCCGACTCCGCAACGAACAGCGCGGCGGCAACCGACAGACACGCGCCCGCAAACTCCCGCAGATTTTCGAAAATTCCCGCCGCAAAAAACGACGCAATCAACGCGCACAAATACGGAAGAAGCGGCGTGTAAAAACGCGTTCCCCGCCCCGATGTCTCGCGCCGACCGAAATCCATTCTACCGCTTTACGAGCGAAATTTGCGAGAGCGAATCCGCCGAGTTGTCGAACTCCAATTTTCCCGCCGCGCCCTCGTAAGACGTGTTGCGGAAACAGTCGCGCATTTTCGACGGGTTGAAGCGCGACTTCCTCGCCGCGTCGGCAAGCATGCGGACGGAATCGTACCCGTACGCCGCAAGCCACGTCGGCTCGGTGCCGTATTTCGCCCGATACGCCGAAACGAACGCCCGCGTTTTTTCGCCGCCGAGCGTTCCCCGCGCAAAGTCGGTCTCCACGATGCAAAGTTCGACGCCTTTCGGGGCGGGAATTTTAGACGCCGCGATTCCGCAGTTCGCCACGATTTTTTTGCCGTATCCCGCGCGCGCCAACGCCGACACGAACGCGTCGAGCGAATCGCCGTAGCCGACGTAAAACACGCAGTCGGCGTCTAGCCTCATTATCTGCGAGGCGAAAATGTCGAAGTCGCGCTCCTCCGCGCCGAAAACGTCGCGGTAGAGTTTTGTGCGGTCGAGTTTTAAGTCGAACGAAAGGTAGTCGGCGTCCGCCTTGCCGAAGTAGTCGTCGACGTTCATGACGACAAGCCGAACGTCCCTGTCCTCCCCGCGCGCGACCGCCTTCGCCATGATGTCGCCCGCCTGCGCCCCGTTCAGGAATATGCGCGTTGCGTTCGGCATGTCGAGCGTGGCGGGCGGGTATGTACACATGAAGTTTACAAAAACGTCGTCGCGCTTCGAAAGAAACGCCTTTTGGGCAATGCACTCGCGCCCGAAGCCCACGCTCAGCACCCGCGCCCCCGCGCGGCGCAGCGATTCAAAACTTTCCAAAAATGTCGAAGAGTCGCGCACAAGCAATTTGAGCGGAATGCCGTCAAGCCCGCCCGCCGCGTTTATCTCGCCGCAGGCAAGCTCCATGCCGCGCACGACCTCCGCCGAAGCCGCCGCCCCGACTCCCTTAGCCGGCAGCATCACCCCCATCAGATACGAGCCGTCGTCCACCGCCGACGTCGAGCACCCGCCCAGCCCAACGGCAACAACCGCCATCGCCAAAACTATATACCTTATCATACCCCACGACTCTACCCCCACCCTCACTCAAATCAAGCCAATAAGGGCGCAAGCCGCGCCGGTCGAAACTTGGGGGCTACGCCCCCAGGGGTGGATTTCGCTTTGCGAAATTCACCACCCACTCCCCCCAAGATTGGCAGCCTGCACGGGGTGCGAGTCGCACTACCCTACGGAGCTTCGGGCGCAAGGTGCGCCTCCCTACGGAGCTTCGCTCCTTTTTGTGATAACTAGGCGCGGCTATAACCGACAGGCTGGCAGCCTGTACGGCAACGGAACTTCGTTCCTCATAGTTATAATACGGCGCGGCTATAACCGCGCCTTTTCTCGGTTAGTCCGTATTGCCTGCGGCAATTACTGCGGTTGAGATATACGATGTTTGGAAAGAAACTTACTTAAATAGACGCGCTTTGCGCGGATAAATGAAAAGCGGAAATCCGCAAACACAGATTCTCCGCTTACCAATCAACTCTACTTTTATCCCAAAACACTTTAAAAATCTTCCGCGCCAGCACTGTAATATTAGGCGCGTTAGAGTGCCAGTATAAGGGCGGCTTTACGCGCGGAACAGGGCGCGTAGCATACGCGGATTTCACTAAGATACGGTTGCTATGCGAAACGCCCTACTCAACTTTTATCCCAGCGCATTTTAAAAATCTTCCGCGCCGTGCGCTGTAATTTTAGGCGCGTTAGAGTGCCGTTCAGGCGGTGGCTTTCTGTAATTTTAGGGGCGTCAAAGTGCCAGTATAAGGGCGGCTTTACGCGCGGCACAGGGCGCGTAGCATACTTGGCGTATGTAAGCGGTCTGGGTCGTGCGTGAAACGCCCTTAGACTGGTGCTTTCACGCCCCGTGTGCGTGGCGTACTGATGTACGCGAGCAGTCCGCAAGTGCGGGGAAACGCCGCATCAACGGTGCTATAACGC
>JAJXPD010000290.1 GCA_021641325.1 Opitutales bacterium | reverse complement strand
ATTGTGATGCCGCTGATTGCGTTCGAGCCGCTCATGAGCGGCGTGTGGAGCTGGCTGGGCACTTTCGAGATTAGTTCGAATCCCAAAAACGCCGCGAGCGTAAATATGAACAGAAGCAGAATTATTTCCATTGTATTCCTTTTATTTGAAGCGTTCGTCGGCGATTTGTCCGTCGCGCGCCACGACCGACGCCTTCATAATCGGGTCGTCGAAATTCGGCGCGAAAGAGCCTTCTGGCGAGAAGTGCGAAATGTAGTTGAAGACGTTTGCGCTGTACATTTGGCTTGCGGTTGCGGGCACGGAGGCTTCGAGGCAGGTGTCGCCTATGATGCTCACTCCGTTGGGGGTGATTACTATTTCGTCGGGCTTCGAGCCTTCGACATTGCCGCCGCTTTCGACCGCCATGTCCACGATTACGCTGCCGGCTTTCATTCCCATCACCATTTCCGCGGTGATGATGCGCGGTGCCTTTCTGCCGAAAAGTTTTGCGGTTGTAATTATCACGTCCGACTGCGCGCAGACTTTCGCCATGCCCTTGCGTTGAAGCTCGATTTGCTCTGGCGTAAGCTCCTTTGCGTAGCCCTGCGCTGTCTGCCCCGTTTCGCCGAGGTCGATTTTCACGAACTTTGCGCCGAGGCTCTTTACCTGCTCTTCGACGACGGGGCGCGTGTCGAAAGCGTCAACCCTCGCTCCGAGACGCTTTGCCGTCGCGATTGCCTGCAAGCCCGCGACGCCCACGCCGACTATGAAGAATTTGAGCGGGGAAATAGTGCCAGCGGGAGTCATCATCATCGGGAGGATTTTTTTGAGCGCGTTCGCCGCCTTGATTACCGAGACGTAGCCCGCGAGGTTCGACTGCGAGCTGAGAACGTCCATTTTCTGGGCGATTGTGCTGCGGGGAATCATTTCGAAACTCGCCGCGGTAATGCCCGCGTCGGCGAAAGTTTTAATAAGCTCCTTTTCGTTGAACGGGTCGAGTAGGCTGAGGTAGAACGCGCCGCGCTTGAAATCGGCAATTCTTTCCTTTTCGGGTTTTCTGACTGCGGCGATGAAGTCGGCATTTTTTGCGAAGTCGGCGTCAACGATGTTTGCGCCGGCAGACTTGTATTCTTCGTCGGGGAAGCCCGCTTTTGCGCCCGCGCCCGATTCAACGTTGACCGTCCAGCCGATGTTCGCGAGTTTCCGAACGTCGGGCGGAATTACCGCGACCCTTGTTTCGCGCGGGTCGCGCTCAGAGGTGATAAATAGGTTTTTCATGCAAATTCGATTCAAGCACCCGAATTTATTAAAACAAGGAAATTTTTGCGAAACTTGGCATTTTCTTTATTTGTATTGCAAATTTTGTTTTTTGTGTTTCTTAAAAAATATTTCCGAC
>JAJXPD010000112.1:5832-7243 GCA_021641325.1 Opitutales bacterium | reverse complement strand
GCAAAAAGTCCGTTCGAGACAAAGAACGGAGCGGCGGCGGCAAAACCCGCATTTTTCAGGAATGTGCGTCTTTCCATAATTAATGTGTGTGCGTTTGCAAATTCAAAACTATTCGGGACGCCCGAATTCGGGCAAGCAAATATTTACAAAAGCCGATTAGGCAAACCTCATTCGATTGAGAGCCTCCCGCAAAAATCCGCATATCCATTATTTGCAACAAGTAAACACCGCGAAGGCGGCGGACAATCTTTTAAGTCGAATTGTGTTGACGTATGCGGATTTCGAAAGCTATATTGGAGAGCAATTTTTTAGAGTCGGTGGGCGTATTTTGCGCAAACCGGCGTTTATTGTAGCTCTATTTTAATACATCATACAATCATGAAGAAAAACAACAGCGTAATTACGGACGGCAACGAAGCGGTAGCCTCGATTGCCTTCCGCGCAAGCGAAACAATCGCAATTTACCCAATCACGCCGTCGTCGCCTATGGCGGAGTCGTGCGAGGAATGGGCAGTTAAAGGCAAGAAAAACATCTGGGGAGTTACCCCCTCAATCAGCCAGCTCCAAAGCGAAGGCGGCGTTGCCGGCGCGGTTCACGGCGCGCTCCAAACGGGCACGCTTATGACCACCTTCACGGCGTCGCAGGGTCTGCTGCTGATGATTCCGAACATGTACAAGATTGCGGGCGAACTCACAAGCTTTGTCATGCACGTTTCGGCTCGCGCCCTCGCCCACCACGGCCTCTCGATTTTCGGCGACCAGACCGACGTAATGGCGTGCCGCCAGACGGGCTTTGCAATGCTCTGCTCGAACAGCGTTCAGGAAGCGCACGACATGGCACTCATCGCGCACGCGTCCACGCTCGAATCGCGCGTTCCGTTCCTGCACTTCTTCGACGGCTTCCGCACTTCGCACGAAATCAACACTTACGAGCCCATCTCCGACGACATCGTAAGGCAGATGATTCCCGAAGAAAAGGTTCTCGAATTCCGCAAACGCTCGCTCAGAAACGAAAATCCGTTTATCCGCGGCACGGCGCAGAACCCCGACGTATACTTCCAGAGCTGGGAAGCGCGCAACCCCTACTACGCGAAATGCGCGGAAATCGTCGCCGAACAGATGGAAAAGTTCGGCAAGCTCACGGGCAGAATCTACAAGCCCTACCAGTATGTGGGCGCGCCCGACGCCGAAAAGGTCGTAGTCCTCATGGGCAGCGGCGCGGAAACGACCGAAGAAGTTTCGGCGTTCCTCAATAAAAACGGCGAAAAGACGGGCGTTCTGGCGGTCAGAATGTTCCGCCCGTTCAGCGTCAAGATGTTCGCGGAAGCCCTCCCCAAGACGGTCAAGACAATCACGGTTCTCGACAGAACAAAGGAACTCGGCGCGATGGGCGAACCGCTCTATCAGGAAA
>JAJXPD010000112.1:3153-5822 GCA_021641325.1 Opitutales bacterium | reverse complement strand
ACAGCGGTTTCCTCCCGCGCTCGTTCGACCCCGTCGTTCTCGGCGGCAGATACGCGCTCGGCTCGAAAGACTACACCCCCGCGATGGCGAAGGGCGTGTTCGACAACATGTCGGCGGCTACCCCCAAGAACCACTTCTCGGTCGGCATTATCGACGACGTTACCAACAACTCCGTTTCGTACGACGAATCCTTCAAGCTTGACGACCCCACCGTTCTCAGCGCGGTATTCTACGGTCTCGGCTCGGACGGCACGGTCGGCGCGAACAAGAACACCATTAAAATCATCGGGCACGAAACCCCGAACTTCGCGCAGGCGTACTTTGTGTACGACTCCAAGAAGAGCGGCGGCATAACCGTTTCGCACCTGCGCTTCGGCCCCAACCCGATTCGCGCGCCCTACCTTGTGCGCCACGCGCAGTTCGTGGGCTGCCACCAGTTCTCGTTCATGCAGAAATACAGAGTGCTCGACTGCGCGGCGGAAGGCGCGGTATTCCTGCTCAACTCAATCTACGACGCAAAAACCGTTTGGAACCACCTCAACCGCGAGGTTCAACAGACGATTATCGACAAGAAGCTCAAATTCTACGTCATCGACGCATACCGCGTCGCCAAGGCGATGGGCATGGGCGGCAGAATCAACACGATAATGCAGACCTGCTACTTCGCGATTTCCGGCGTCCTCCCGAAGGACGAAGCAATCGCGAAAATCAAGGCGGCAATCGAAAAGACCTACGGCAAAAAAGGCCCGCAGGTTGTCCAGAAGAACTTCGCGGCGGTTGACGCTTCGGTCGAAAACCTCCAACAGGTCGAAGTTCCCGCGGAAGCTACGGCGGAGGCAGGCTTCCCGCCCGCAGTTTCCGACAAGGCTCCCGATTTCGTCAAACGCGTGACGGCTATCATGATGAGCGACGAGGGCGACAAGCTCCCCGTTTCGGCTCTGCCCGTTGACGGCACTTGGCCGTCGGCTACCACGCAGTGGGAAAAGCGCAACATTGCAATCGACATTCCCGAATGGAATCCCGACCTCTGCATTCAGTGTGCAAAGTGCGCCACAATCTGCCCCCACGCGGCGATTCGCGCAAAGTTCTATCCGAACTCGGTTCTCGAAAACGCGCCCGCAGACTTCAAGCACGTCGCGTTCCGCTCGCCCAAGAACCCCGACTGCTCGTTCACGATTCAGGTTGCTCCCGAAGACTGCACGGGTTGCGGTCTCTGCGCGACGGTTTGCCCCGCAAAGAGCAAGACCGAAGAGGGCGTCAAGGCTCTGATGATGACCGCTCAGGAGCCCATTCGCGAAAAAGAGGAAAAGAATTTCGAATTCTTCCTCTCGATTCCGAACCCCGACAGGCTCAAGCTCGGCGACACCGTCAAGGACGTCCAGTTCCGCCAGCCGCTCTTCGAGTTCTCCGGCTCGTGCGCGGGTTGCGGCGAAACACCCTATGTCAAGACGCTCACCCAGCTCTTCGGCGACAGGCTCTTCATCGCAAACGCGACGGGTTGCTCCTCCATTTACGGCGGCAACCTCCCCACGACCCCCTACTGCGTCAATCAGGAAGGCAGAGGCCCCGCTTGGGCGAACTCGCTCTTCGAAGATAACGCAGAATTCGGCTACGGCTTCCGCATTTCCCTCGACAAGAAAGAGGAAATGGCGAAGGAACTCGTAAAGAAGTTCGCCTCCAAGCTCGGCGACGACCTCGTTAAGGACATTCTCGAAGCAGACCAGTCCACGGAAGCGGGCATTGCCGCGCAGCGCGAAAGAGTCGCGGCGGTCAAGGAAAAGCTCGCGGGCGACAACTCCGCGGAAGCGCAGTCGCTGGCGGTTCTCTCCGACGACCTCGTCAAGAAGTCCGTCTGGATTCTCGGCGGCGACGGTTGGGCGTACGACATCGGCTACGGCGGTCTCGACCACGTCCTCGCAAGCGGCAAGAACGTCAACATCATGGTCATGGACACCGAAGTTTACTCCAACACGGGCGGCCAGATGAGCAAATCCACGCCTATCGGCGCGGTCGCAAAGTTCGCTTCGCAGGGCAAATCCACCCCGAAGAAAGACCTCGGCATGCTCGCGGTCGACTACGGAAACGTGTATGTCGCCCAAATCGCAATCGGCGCGAACGACGCTCAGGCTATCAAGGCGTTCAACGAGGCCAACAGCTATGAGGGTACTTCGCTGATTATCGCGTACTGCCACTGCATCTCGCACGGCTACAATCTCGTAAACGGTCCCGCCCAGCAAAAGGCGGCTGTCGATTCGGGCTACTGGCCGCTGTACAGATACGACCCGCGCAAAATCGCGCTCGGCGAAAATCCCTTCAAGCTCGACTCGAAAGACCCGAAGATTCCCGTTGCGGACTACATGAAGGTAGAAAACCGCTTCAAGATGCTGCAAATGCAAACTCCCGAACGCGCGGCCATTCTCGATGCCGAAGCTCAGGAATTCGTAAACTTCCGCTGGCAGAAGTACAAATATCTCGCTAATAGGTAGCGGGAACCTGCGGGACTTGTTTGGTGCACAGGCGAGTCTTGCTCGAAAAACAAAAGGGGGCAGTACGAAAGTACAGCCCCCTTTTGTTTTCTCCGCGAGCCTCGCCTGTGCGCCAAACCGTTCCCCGCAGAACCCCGCTGGGTAGTTGGCGGATTGCCGAGAGGTTTTTTATTTTTGTGCGCG
>JAJXPD010000112.1:0-3053 GCA_021641325.1 Opitutales bacterium | reverse complement strand
ATGTTTTCGCGCGATAAATTTTGATTTTGTTTTTAGGATACCTCGCGGAGGAAGTTGGGTTGCAAGAGGAATTGATTGCCTTGCGGAAGAAGCGGTGGGACTTCGGACTCTTTTTTGTTCTGTTGCCAAGTCTTGCTCGAAAGCGAAAGGTGCGCAGTAAGCAAGTACAGCCCCCTTTTATTTTCTCCGCGAGCCTCGCCTGTGCGCCAAATCGTTCCCCGCAGAACCCCGCTGGGTAGTGTGCAGATTGCCGAGAGGTTTTTTATTTTTGTGCGCGATGTTTTCGCGCGATAAATTTTGATTTTGTTTTTAGGATACCTCGCGGAGGAAGTCGGGTTGCAAGAGTTTTCTGTTTTACTTTTTCGCGGGGAATCTTCTATTCATATATTTATTGACTCGAAATGGCGATGGGGTTATTTGTTTTTCATGTTCAGGTTGTTTGTTGTTTACTTTTTTTTAATTGGCTCGCTTTTTGCTTCTGACGATGTTTTCAATGTGCGCGATTTCGGAGCTATTGGAGACGGCTCGGTTTCGGACACCGCCGCCATTCAAAGAGCCATTGACGCCGCCGCAAAGGTCAACGGCACTGTTATTTTTCCCGACGGAAACTACCGTTGCGCGGGACTGAAAACCTATCCAAACATAAAACTGAAAGGCGAGCCGAAGTGGGGCTATTCGGTTTCCTATGGCGCGAATTTGATTCTCGACGACTATTCCGCAGAGTGTCTCATCGACATCACCGATTCCCGAAACATTCACATTTCGGGGCTTAATCTCAACGCCTCCCGCAAGCCGAACTCGAAAACGCACGGAATCATGTTCGACAAAAAGGGCAAGCCGCGCAATTCCGACACCGACACTATAACAATCGAAGACTGCAAAATCCGAGGGTTTTCGGGGCACGGCGTCTATCTGCGCAGTGTCTTTGTTCTGATTATGCGCCGCTGCATGATAAACAAAAATCTCGGTAGCGGCGTAGAGTGCAGTGGTTGCGATTTTTACATCATCGACAACGTATTCGGCGCAAACGGCAAGTACGGTTTCGGCGGGCGCGTATCTTCGGGCATGTTCACGCACAACCGCGTTGAATGGAACGAGTCTTACGGGCTGTATCTCGGCAAGGGCGGCAACTACTGGAACATTGTCGGAAACCAGTTCGACCACAACCACGGCGCGGGCGTTTTCATTGACGGCGTATGGTCTGTTGCAATCAACGGCAACGCATTCCGCCGCAACGGCAGAAATTCGGCAAAGCTGTTCGAGGGCGAAAATTCCGCGAATTTATTGGTAAGGTCGAAGGGCGTTTCCGTAGCGGGCAACACCTTTATGGCGGGGCACACCGACGGCAGAAAAGACTACTACACGCCGCGTTTCGGCATTCTTTTTGCCGACTCCGAAAATTGCACGGCAATCTCGAACACAATGCACCACGGCTACACGGAAGCTCCCGTTAAGGCGGTAGGCAAATTCGAAAACTGCGAAGTCAAAGACAATCCGCACTCGCCGCACCCGCAAAACTACTGATTCTGAATGGGCGAAAAAAAAACAAAGCCGCAAGGCTGAATGCTTTGCGGTTTGGGAAAGGGTTTGCGCGGGCGTTTGCATGAAGCAATCGCGCCGTTTATCCTGCGGTTTCCTGAACGAGGATATGAATTACTTTGATATGTATTTCCTGAACGCGGTCGGAGTATTCCGACATCGGCGCGCGGATTTCTATATCGGCGAGTTTTGCGAGTTCGCCGCCGTCTTTGCCCGTCAGCGCCACCACAGTTATCCCCATTTCGCGCGCGGTTTTCGCCGCTTCGACAACGTTTTTCGAATTTCCGCTCGTGCTAAGCGCAAGCAGGACGTCGCCTTTTTTGCCGACTCCCTCGACGTATCTTGAAAACACGATGTCGGGCGAGAAGTCGTTTACGGTGCATGTAAGATACGCGGGGTCGTTGATTGCGATTGCGGGGAATGGTTGGCGGTTTTTTCTGAACCGCGCGGTAAGTTCTTCGGCAAAGTGCGTGGCGTCGCACAGCGAGCCTCCGTTGCCGCAGGCAAGTATTTTATTGCCGCAGTCGAGGGCGGTTTTCATCGTCTTTGCCGCGCTTTCGATTGCGTCGATTGTCGCGGGGTTGGATACGAATTTGTCGAGCGCGTTTTGCGCCTCTTTTAGCGAATTTACGATGTCCTCTCTCATTTTATTTCTCCGATTGCAAAATTCCGTTTGCCGCAACAGACACCGCCGCGATGTCGCCTATCGACTCGCCGAGAAGCGCGGGAACAACTTTGCATTTTTTTGCGGCGTTCGGCAAAGCTTCCGCGTCTATGATTTTCTGCATTTCCCTGCGGATAAGGTTTTCGGAGCGGGCGAAAATACTGCCGATGACTATCGTCTGAGGATTCAGAATGTCGATTAGAATCGAGATTCCGAAGCCCAGTTTCCTCGCCGAAATTTTATACACTTCGATTGCCGTCGGGTCTCCCGCATCGGCGGCTGCGGCTATGTTTTTTGCGCTCACCAAGTCCAATTCGGCGGGCGACGCGCAAAATGCGCACGCTTTGCCCTGCTGGAAAAGTTCCGCCGCCTTTGCCCTGCCGAGCTGGGCGATTCCCGAACCGCTGCAAAAACCCTCGAACGACCCCGCCTTTGCGTAGCCCACAGGCCCGAATTCCGACAGTCTGACGTGCCCGACCTCCCCCGCGTTGTCGTTTGTGCCCGCGTAGAGTTTGCCGTCGAGGATAAGCCCCGCGCCAAGCCCCGTGCCGAAGGTCATAAACACCATATTCTTGGAGCCTTTGCCCGCGCCGTAGAGCCATTCGGCGAGAGCGCATGCGTTGGCGTCATTTTGGAGGAATGTAGGCACGCCGAGTCTGCGGCGAACGATTTCGGTAATTTCAACGTTGTCCCAGCCTACGAGGTTCGGAGGCGACATTATCACCCCGCGCGAGCTGTCGAGCGGCCCACCGCAGCTTATGCCGACCGCCGAAACGCTCTTTGCGCGGGCTGCCGTCTTTTCGGCGGTTTCGAGGATTTTTTCAATCGTCGCCTCGGGATTGCCGACAAT
>JAJXPD010000289.1 GCA_021641325.1 Opitutales bacterium | reverse complement strand
GTCTCCGCCCCTGTAAGGTATGTTTGTTGCCATTAATTTATATATCGGTATATTTTTTGTTGACTTCCGACAAGTAAAGCGGAGTCCTCTAAAAACTTCAATCTTTTAATAGTATCAGTCCGAATTTTTTATGCGCTCCACTTTTGCGCCCAGCGAGACGAGCTTTTTGTCTATCGAGTCGTAGCCTCTGTCGAGGTGGTATATGCGGCTGACGAGCGTCTCGCCCTTTGCCGCAAGAGCCGCTATCACGAGAGCCGCGCTCGCCCTAAGGTCGGACGCCATCACGGGCGCGCCCGAAAGCTTCGTCTTTCCGCTGATGATTGCGCTCGGGCCTTCCCTTACGATGTTCGCGCCCATTCGACAGAGTTCGGGGACGTGCATGAAGCGTTCGGGGTAGATGCGTTCGGTGATTACCGAAATTCCGTCCGCCTGCGTCATGAGGGCGCAGAGCTGCGCCTGCAAGTCGGTCGGGAAGCCCGGGTAGGGGAGTGTCGTGCATTCCACGGGTTTGAGTTTGATTTTCGACGCGTCTACGTATATCGACGACGGGCTTTTGATTTCGAACGGGCACTCCGCGCGTTCGAGAATGTCGAGGAACGACCCCAAATATTTTTTCTGCGCTCCCTTTACGAGCACCTTGCCCTTTGCCGCCGCGGCGAGGGCAATCCAAGTGCCCGCTTCGATTCTGTCGGGCAAGACGCTGTGCTCCGTTCCGCCGAGTTTGGGCACTCCCGTAATCGTTACCGTCGGCGATCCCGCTCCGTCTATGATTGCGCCCATGCCCGTGAGCATTTTGCACATGTCGGCGACTTCGGGTTCGCACGCGGCGTTTTCAATCACCGTAGTTCCGGGCGCGAGCACCGCCGCCATGATGATGTTGGCCGTTCCCGTCACCGTGCTGCCGAAGCGTCCGCCCAGATACATTTGCGCCCCGCGCATTTTGCGGGCGTCCACGCAGATGAAGCCCCTGTCGATTTCCACGTTGCAGCCGAGCGCGCGAAGCCCCTTGATGTGCAGGTCTACGGGTCTTGCGCCGATGACGCAGCCTCCGGGGAGCGACACTTCCGCCTTGCGCAGTCTTGCGGTGAGCGGCCCCAGCAGGCAGATGCTTGCCCGCATTTTTCTGACAAGCTCGTAGGGCGCGACGTGCGAAATGTTCTTTGCCTGAATTTCCCAGACGCCCTTTGCGGGGTTCGAGACCTCCGCGCCCATTGCCGCGACGATTTCCGCCATGAAGCGCACGTCGGAGAGGTCGGGCACGTTTTTGAGAACGCATTTCTGGTCGGTGAGAAGGGTTGCCGCAAAAATCGGCAGACATGCGTTTTTTGCGCCCGCCACGGAGACCTCGCCTTCGAGGTGCGAGCCGCCTTTAATCAAAAGAGAAT
>JAJXPD010000288.1 GCA_021641325.1 Opitutales bacterium | reverse complement strand
TTACAAAGGGGGAAATAGTCTTTCTTCTGGTCTTCATCGCCGCAATTCCGTTTTGCATAATTCCCGTGCAGATGATGCGCCGCAACCTCAAGCGTTGCGCGAAGATGTCGGCGGAATCGCTGGGGGCGATAGCGCAGTGCTTCAACGAAAATCTCGCCGCCGCGCACGAAGTCCGCGTTTTCAACCTCCAAGAGCCCCAGAAGAAAAAGTTCTGGGACATGAATGTGAGCCTGCAAAACCTCGCGTTAAAAATAGCAAAATACGAGCTTTTGCAGCAGCCGATGATGGAGGTTCTGGCGGCGACGATGGTTTCGATTACGTTCGTCTACGCATACAAGGCAAATATTGACTTTTCTACGTTCGCGGCAATAGGGCTTGCGCTTTACTTTACAATCGACCCGATTAAGCGAATCGTGAGAATGTGGACCGACTTCATCAAAATCACGCCCTCTTTCGACCGACTCAACGAAGTGCTCGACTACGTTTCCACAGTGCCCGAAGCCGAAAACCCCGTAAAAGTCGACGTTTTGCGCGGCGAAATCGAATTCAAAAACGTAAACTTCGCCTACTCGGACAAACCCGTTTTGCACAACGCGAACATCAAAATTCCCGCGGGCACGAGCTGCGCTTTGGTGGGCGAATCGGGCGCGGGCAAGAGCACGTTTGCAAAGCTTGTTATGCGTTTTTACGACCCGACAAGCGGTTCAATCACGGTTGACGGGATAGACCTCAAAGATATGTCGCTATTCGACCTGCACAAGAATTTGGGCTCTGTGCCGCAGTATCCCGTACTTTTTAACGACACAATCTACAACAACATTCTGCTTGCAAAGCCCGACGCCACCGAAGATGAAGTGTATGCGGCAGCCCGCGCGGCGTTTGCACACGACTTCATCACGGAGCTTGAAGACGGCTACAATACCCGCGTGGGAGAGCGCGGCGACAGGCTTTCGGGCGGGCAGAAACAGCGCATTGCCATTGCGCGCGTGTTCCTGAAAAACCCGCCGCTTATAGTTTTGGACGAGGCAACTTCCGCCCTCGATGTCAACAGCGAGGCGTTTATCCAAAAGGCGATAGACAAGCTTATGCACGACCGCACGATGTTTATAATCGCGCACCGATTCAGCACAATCCGCAACGTGCAGAAAATCATCGTCTTCAAAGAGGGCAACATAATAGACTTCGGCACGCACGCCGAACTCTACGCCCGTTGCAACTACTACAAGACTCTCTACGACAGACAGGCAAAGTAGATTATTAACATTGCGATGTCACGGGTATTTATTCTGTTCGTTTGGTAAAATAAAGTTCATTATTACATTGGCATTATACGTAGATATGAAAAAATAGTATTGACAAGCGTTCGTATGGTTTCCTATCCTGTCGGCAG
>JAJXPD010000287.1 GCA_021641325.1 Opitutales bacterium | reverse complement strand
TCGCCCAATTCGAAAGGGAGCTGATTTCCGAAAGAACGCGCGACAAGATGTCGGCCGCAAGGCGGAAAGGCAAGTGGGTCGGCGGAATACCCCTGTTGGGATACGACATAGTTCCCGAAGGCGGCGCGATAGAAGTAAATCACAGCGAAGCGCAAACCGTCAGAAAAATATTTTCGTACTATACGGAGAATCGCTCTTTATTGCAGACATTGTCGTATTTGAACGAAAACGACATCAGAACAAAACAATGGAAAACGCGAAAGGGTGTAATTCGCGGAGGAAATAAATTTTCGCTTACGACGCTAAACCATCTCCTGAAAAACATGGCATACATCGGAAAAATCAACTACGGAGGAAAAATCTACGATGCGGAATTCGAAGCTATATTGTCGGAGGATGTCTTTGCGGAAGTTCAAAAAATAATGGCATACAACGCCGTCGAAAAAGGGCCTCAAGTCAGAAACAAATACAACGCCCTTCTGGCAGGCAAGGTCTATTGCGCGAATTGCAAAACGGCAATGGTTCACACCTACACCAAAAAGACGGGGGCAAAGGTTTACAGGTACTACATTTGTTCCAACGCGACAAAACGCGGATGGAAAAACTGCCCGCATCCGTCTTTAAGCGCGCCCGAATTGGAATCATACATCGTTTCGGAACTGGAAAGAATAAGTGGCGATGCAAAACTTAGGGACGAGGTTATAGACTCCTTTTACGAAAAGGCTAATGCCGAACTTGCCGAAACCGTAAAAAACGAAAACTCCGTAAAGCGCACTCTAACGGAAATCCGCAAAAAAATATCGTCGGGGACGGATTCGTTGGAGTTGCGCAAAAAGGAATCGGATATTTCGGGAACGTTGTCGGAAATCGGCGTCGAGAGGCAAAAGTTGGAAAACCGTATACGCTGCGGGAAAGACAAGCTTGGACAAATTTTTGCCGATTTCGGGCTTCTCTGGCGAAAATTGAACTTCAAAGAGCAATATGATTTAGTGGATTCGCTAATCGAAAAAATTGTTTACGACGGCACCAAAGGTTCGATTTTCATCAAATTTTACGACGACGGGTTGAACTGCTTTAAGGAAGACCTCAAATGATTATAGAACGGAAAATACACATTCAGAACAAACGACACGGGCGGAGAAAACTTTGTATCGGAGAATGTCCGGCTCTTCCGGAAATAAAACCCTGCCCCAACCGCAAGCGTGAGATGATGGTTTTTGCCGTCGTTTTCGATTCGTGGCTCGAACAGGGCAAAGTGTCCGATTTATCGGAGATTTCGAGAATTACGGGGCTTTCCCGGTTTATGGTATCGAAGATTTTCAATTTCAGATTATATGGGTCAACACCAAAGAGAGTGGATTTTAGTGAAAAACGCCACATAGAACCAAGA
>JAJXPD010000111.1:3453-7320 GCA_021641325.1 Opitutales bacterium | reverse complement strand
TTCCTGCGATTGCAGCCGCCGCGCCCGCGTCGGAATTTTTGTCGAGAATGCGGATTGTGCCGCCGCTTTTGGATTTAATTTCGGCGTTGCCCGTAAGGTATTTCGCCAAGTGTTCGGCGTTGTTCCCGGAGCCTTTCAGCTCCATCGAAGCGTCGAAAATTCCCGACATCGGCGGCTTGTTTTTGTCGGCGAAAAATCCCGAAACTTCGAGGTTCGCCATGGAGAGTTTTGTCGCGGAAAGTTCGTAGGGGATTTCGCGCTTTGCGTCGAACGACACCGCCGCCGCGCCCGCGAAATCAGCCCCGAACGCGCGGAGCGAAAGCTTCGATACTTCGAGTTTGGATTCCGTCGCCGACGCCTTTGCGTCTAGTTTTTCGAGCACCGTTTTGCCCCCGAACACCGCCTTGCCGACCTTTGCGGAGGCTGTAAGATTCTTGCCGAAATTCCAGAAAGCCTTTGCGTCTTTCTTCGCGAGGGAGTCCGCCTTTTTGGACTCCGATACGGCCGCAAGCGCGGGCTTTTCCACGCGCTGCGATTTCCCCGCTTCGGGCTGTTTTTCAGTGTAGTTCGGGTTTTTGAACGCGCCCGCGAGAAGCGCGATGTCGTCTACTACAATCGACGGCGCGTCGGCGTCGAGCGAAATTGCATCTCCCAGCGAGAGCTTCGCCGAGGCCTTTGTTTCGCCGAGCGTGCTTTTTATGGAGAGCTTTGCGTCGATGTTTTCGGCGTCGCCCGAAAGCTTTGCTACCACCGAATCCGCCACGTTTTGCGCCGTGCGGGTTGCTATCGAGTGCGCCGCGATTTCCGCCGAGAACCCGCCGTTTTTGTACGCGCCCCTGATATCCGCCGTGCCGCGCGAAATGTTGGAATATTTGAGCAGCGCGGGTTGGTTGAAGAGCGGCGCGAGCGCGACTGTCGCATCTATTTCCGCCGACGGCGCGGATTTCGCCGTGTCGTATTCCGCCTTTGCGCCGAGCGTGCAGAACGGCGTTTCGTTTTCGCCGATTACGCACTTTGGAATTTCGACCCGCGCCGTTTTTCCGTCGAACGAGCCTTTCGCGTTTGTCGAAACCGACAGCCCGCGCGCGAGGAATTTTCCGCCCTTTTTATATGAGAGAGCCGCGACCGACACGCCCGCGTCGAACGCGTAGACGTTCTTTTGCGGCATTGAAATTTCGGCGAGCAGCGACGCCTTTGCCGCGTCGATTTCGGGCGCGAACGGCTTTACGAGCGAGAAGGGGAACGCGGGCGCGGAGATTTTCGCAAGAGCCGCAGACGTCGCCGAAACCTCGCCGCTTTTTGTGTCGTACGAGATTTTCGAAAGCGCGGAAATATCCGCCGCCTTTTTTCCGTTTGCGTCGGAAATTCCGATTGCCAGCGATTCGAGCGTCGCCGTTCCGTCGGCGTATGCGAGCGCGGTTTCGCCGTCGATTTTAAGCCCCAGCGACTCCATCGACGAAATCGAGCGAATGTGCGCCACAATCGCGTTCATGCTTCCGCCGATTTTGATTTTCGCCTTTGCCGCGCCGTTTGCGTATTCGGCGTCGGCGGAAATTCCGAGTTTGTCGGTTTTCGAGTCGGCTGCTTCGAGCGATATTTTCGCCGTCGAAGTTTTGCCTATGAACGCGTCGGCGTTCGCGAAAATGTTGAGGTTTTCGGCGACCGTCTCGCCGCCGCGTCTGATGTACGCGCGGGTGAGCGAAAGCGGGGCGGCGGATTTCACGACCGCTCCTCCGTTTGCGAACGAGATTGCGAACTTTCCGCGAATGTCGTCGGACGCCAGCTCGATTCCATTTGCGAACGCGTTTACGAGACGCGCGGGGACTGCGAGTGTCGCCTCGATTTCCGCCTTCGCAAGCTCCTCCTGCGACTTCGCCTCGAAGGGTTTTGCTGAGAGGCCGAGCAGCGGCGTTCCGCTTTCGGAAACGTTTACCTCGAATTTTTTTACCGAGACCGCGCCGCCGTTTTTAGCTGCGGTAATGCGCACGTCCGCGCCGACCGCGCCGAGCGGTTTGAGGGCTTCCGAAATTTTTGCAAGCTCCGACGCCTTGGCGTCGCCGATAATCTCAGCCGAAAAGTTTGCGGCGTCCGCCTTCGCGTGCGCGTAGAGCGCGACTTCGAATTCGGGGAACGCGAGCGACGGCGGCGCGAATTTTGCGGCGATTTTGCTGTTTGCGTCTATGCGGGCTTCGGCGTCGAACGCGGAGTAGTCGGCGTTTGCGTCCGCCGAGAGCTGGACGATTTTTTTGCCGTCCGCCGAGAGAAGGGTGGCTATTTTCCTTGCGCCGTTTTTTGTCTCCGCAGTCGCGGCAAGTTCGGCGTCCTTTGTCTTGACCGCAATCCGCCCGCATTTCGGTTTGAGGTTTTTTTCAAGCTCGACGTTCTTTGCCGACGCTTCGAATTTCATTCCGTCGATTTCGGCGTCGCCCGCAAATTCGCCGATTTCCACAGTCCACGGAAATTCGAATTTTTTTGCGGTTGCGTCTTTCTTTTCCGCCGCCCGCGTTTTTGTTTCGGCGTTCGCGCTTTTTGCGTCGGCTGTTTTTTGCGTTTCGGCGGGGAGGGCGGCCTGCGCGTTTTTGCTTTCGCGCGTCGTCGAGACCTTTAAGCCCGCGATTTTCGCCGAGTCTATTTTAATGTTGCGCGAAAGCAGCGCGAGCGGCGAAAACTCGATTTCGATTTTCTTTGCCGAAATTTGTTCCCCGAAATTAAGCCCGTCGATTTCCGCGCTTGTCGGCGAAATTTTTGCGCGCTCAACCGAGAGTTCCGGGCTGATTGAGTTTGCGATTTTCGTTTGCAGGGTTGCGCTGAAAAGCGCCGCGCAAATGCACGCGACAGCCGCCGCTACAAGCGCGGCGCAGATTATCAATAGTTTTTTTGCGGTTTTCATTTCGCGTCCTGGTTTACGATTTTTTCGAAAATGTCCTTTTTTATGAATGCTGTAAGCACTAAGTTTTTGCGCAGTCCGTAGAATTCCCGCGCGTATTTTTCGGGCGGAAGCGCGGCGGAAAGCGCGTCCTCGGACGCGCCGTCGCACACTACGACGTCGAAAATCGGCAGGTTTTCGGGGATTTTTCCGCCGCTCCAAAAGCCCGTGTTGCGGAGGTCGCGCAGGTCGAACGGCGCGGGCCACGGCGATTCCCTCATGACGAACGCCACGGGAATGTCGTTTTTATATTCGGAAAATTTTGCGGCTTCGCGAATCCGTTTTTCGAGGTTGGAAAAGTCGCGCACTGTGTGCGAGTAGATGAACGGGTTGCGGGGGTCGCTCGCGTACCGCTCGGAGGCGTTCGCCGAAAGTTTGTACTGCCAGAACGCGAGGGCGGCTACCGCCGCGAACGCCGCAGTCCGCGCCCAGACGTTTTTCATCGAAAGCAGCGACGCCGCGCCGAAGCCCGCCGCCGCGCAGAGGAACATGTCGGGCGAGAGCAGAAGCCACGGCGTTTTGTATTTTATAAGGCTCAGAATGAGAACAGCGAACGCCCCGTTGCAGAACGCGAACATTGCGAACGCGCACCTCCACGCCGATTTTTTTCTGCGGGCTATCGCAAAGCCGATTCCCGCGAGGGCGAGTATCGCAATCGGCAGCTCTCCGAAGACAGCGCCCTCCGACTTTTGGAGCGTCAGCAGTTGCAGGTAGTACGCGAAGCCCGAGGCGTGCGCGTCCGAACCCGACTTCGCCAAAAAGTGCGAGTACGATTTCACCGCGTCGGCGATTCCGCCCCAGTTCGCCCCGAACGACGAGTAGAACGCCGCGAACACCGCCGCAAAGCCCACCGCGAACGCCGCCGCGAATTTGAAGAAGTTGCGCGTAAAAAGTATGTACGAAAGGTTTTCGCGTATGTTTTTTTCGGCAGCCGCGCAGAC
>JAJXPD010000111.1:0-3443 GCA_021641325.1 Opitutales bacterium | reverse complement strand
GCCCCATCGCCGCGAACGCTATCACCGAGGTCTCTTTTGTCGCCAGCGAAAGCCCCGCGAGCGCGCCCACAAGCAGAGCCGCCGCGGCGGTCGGCGCGCAGGCGAACCGCCATGCGGCAAGCGCGGTCAGGAATATTGCCGCCGCGAAGATTATTTCGTGCACAAAATACCCCGAATATATTTGGAATACCGCCGACATCGAAAGGCACGCCACAGCCGCCCACGCCGCGCCGCGCCCGATGTATCTTCCCGTGAGCAGCAGCGCAACGAGCGCGAGCACCGCAATCGGCGTCATCGCCTTTCGGAAGTCTCCGATAGTCGCGCAGGACGAGGGCGGCAGTTTCACGCAGTCCGCCCAATAGTAGAGCGTGGGGCCGTGCGGGCCGTTGGGGTTGTACTCGTACTTGCCCGTATCGCGCAGATTGAGGGCGGTCGTAGCCTGTTCCGCCTCGTCGGCGTGCGTTGCGCGGAGGGTGATGTTTGCGTTTCTTGCGGAGAAGCCCGCGAACAGGCATGCGAACGCGAGCGCGATGTATGCGGCGTATTTCATTGTTTTTCGAAAGCCTCCACGAGAGTGTCGAGCGCGTATTTCGGCGGGCGCACGGGCAGTCCCTCGCGGTTGACGAAAACGTGCATTGTGTGTCCAGTGGCGAGCAGTTTGCCCGCCGCGAAAATTTCGTATTCAATCTTCACCTTGACTGTCGGGCGTTCGCGGATAGTCGCGCGGATGTCGATTAAATCGTCGAATTTTGCGGGGTGTTTATAGTTTAAATGGGCTTCGACGACGGGCAGGTGGTAGCCTTCGTCGTTCATTTTTTTGTAGCTAAGCCCTATCGACCCGATGAGCGCAAGCCTTGCGACTTCGCACCACGGCAGGTAGTTTGCGTGGTAGACAACCCCCATTGCGTCGGTTTCGGCGAACCTTACGCGCACCTGTGCGACGGCGGTAATCATAGCTCGTTTTCGGTTATCTGTTCGGGCGTCTGGCGGCGGCGGATAAGCCGCAGTTTGCCGTTTTTAAGCAGCATGACTTCGGGGGAGGCGGGGTAGGAATTGTAGTTCGAGGGGCTCATCGAGCTGCAATACGCGCCCGCTCCGCCGATTATGCAAATGTCGCCTATTTCCGCCTTTTGCATAAGGCGCGGCGCGAGGGCTTCGGGGTCGGCGGGCGCGGGGGTGAGAATGTCGCCGCTTTCGCAGCAGTGCCCCACGACTATGTATTTTTCGGTCTTTTTCGACGGCCTGTTTTGGACAATCGAAATGGGGTGCTGCGCCCCGTATATCGAGGGGCGGAGGACGTCGGTCATGCCCGAATCGAGTTTGAGGAATTTGTATCCGTCTTTGCCCGTGTCGCACATGTCCTGAACCGTCGCGATTACCGCCGCGCAGTTCGCCAGCAGGAATGTCCCCGGTTCGATTTCGAAGCGGATTTTCCTGCCCGTGCGCTTTGCGAAGTCGCGTATTTCCTTTGCCACGGGCTTGCCTATTTTTTGGAGGTCTGTCGATTTTTCGCCCGCGACGCGCGCCACTTTGAAGCCGCCACCCATGTCGAGCGTGTGGACGTCTTCAAACTGCTCGACCGTGGCGATGCTCATTTTCGCCACTTTCTGCCACACGAGCGGGTCTGAACCGGAGCCTATGTGCGTGTGGATTCTCACGATTTTAAGCCTGTACTTTTCGGCGACCGCCTTGATTTGCGGAATGTACTCGTGCCATATTCCGAACGACGACGCGGGGCCGCCCACGTTTGTGCGCTGCGTTCCGCCCGAACCCAGCCCCGGATTGATTCTCACGCCGACCTCTCCGCCGCGGGCGATTTTCCCGAAAGCTTCAAGCTGGTGGAGCGAGCACGCGTTGTAGAGCACGCCCGATTTCACAATCTCTTTCAGGTTTTTCGGCAGCTGCTGCGACGACAGCGAAATGTGGGTGGGGTCTATTCCCGCGCGGATTGCGCGTTCGACTTCGAATGCGCTGGACGCGTCGATATGCAGCCCGAGCTTGTCGAAGAGTTTGAGAATCGCCGCGTTCGATGCAGCCTTCATCGCGTACCTTACGGTAAGCCCGAACGCGTTGGGGAAGGCGAGGGCGGCCTTCGCCTGTTTTACGAGCGACGCTTCGTCGTAGACGTAGCACGGGGTTTCGAATTTTGCGGCTATTTTCTTCGCAGTTTTGCCGTCGGGAAATTTTGGCTGCTCCATTTTCATATAGAGCGGGAATTGTGGACAATTATTCCGTTTTGTCAACCGCTTCGATAAGCGCGGACTCCGTGAGAACCGCGGGAAGCTCTATCGGCCGCCCTTTCGGAGGAAATAGCAGGTTGAGCGGCACGCCCGCGCGCCCGTATTTTTTCAGCTCCTCCGTTATCGATTCGTCGCGGTTTGTCCAGTCTCCGACGAGCACCGCGATTTTGCGTTCGGCGAAGAGTTTTTTTATCTTTTCCGAGTGCAAAACCCTTTTGTTGTACTGGCATGTCAAACACCACGCCGCCGTGAAGTCCACATAAACGCGCCTGCCGTCGCGCCGCAGGGCATCGACTTTTGCCGCGCTCCACGCGTCTTCCGCGCTTTTGCCGCTTCTATTTTCTTCGGCGAATTCCGCCCCGACCGCGCCGATGTACATTGCCGCCGCAATCGCCGCCGCCGCCGCGCATTTCGCGAAAATCCGAGTCCGCCGCGAAAAATGCGGAAGCGAGAACATTCCGTAAATCCTAAGCCCTACGCCGAGCACGAGCAGCGCCGAGAGCAGGTGGACGGTCTCGCCCGTCTGCTTTCCGTAGAGCCACACGAGCCACACGACCGTCGCAAAAAGCGGAATCGATAGAATGTTTTTGAGGGTTTCCGTCCACGCGCCCGCCCTCGGCATGCGCTTTGCAAGCGCGGGGAATGCCGCCAAAACGACGTATGGCGACGCCATTCCAAGACCGAGCATTGCGAAAACAGACATCGACTCGGCCGTAGACGCTTCGCCTGCCAGAGCCGCTCCGAGCGCGCTCCCCATGAACGGCGCGGTGCAAGGGCTTGCCACAAGCACCGCAAGAACTCCCGACAACGCCGACGAAAGGTATTTGTGCCGCCCGTCCGCGCCCGACGAGCCGCCCGCGAAGCCCGCGCCGATTTCGAACGCCCCCGCGAAGCTCAGAGCCATCGCAAAAAACAGCAACGCCATAGCCGCCGCAAAAACGGGGTTTTGAAGCTGGAATCCCCAGCCGAGATTTTCGCCAGCCGCGCGGAGGGCAATCAGCGCGCCCGCAAGGGCGCAGAAGCTCGCGACAATTCCGCCCGCGTACGCCGCAGCTCCAAGCACCGCAGACTTCCCCGACGCCCCCGCGCCCCTTGCGAACGACATTATTTTCAGCCCGATTACGGGGAAAACGCACGGCATTAGGTTGAGTATAAGCCCGCCCGCGAACGCGGCGCAAAGAACCGCAAAAAATCCCGCCCGCG
>JAJXPD010000110.1:1158-7322 GCA_021641325.1 Opitutales bacterium | reverse complement strand
CTTCAAAACGGCATCGCGCGGGATTTTCCTCGACGACGAAACGAGCGATACGAATTTCGAATAGACCGTGTCGGTCGCCGCGCGTATCCGCGCAATTTCCGCGTTGGTCGGGCGGCGCGAGAACGTTCCGATGTCCGACATGGGCGCGGTTTTTGCGCCGTCGAAGGTTATGCCGAAATCCGCCGCGAGTTTCTCGGCGGAGAACAAAAGCGAGAACACGCCGATGGACCCCGTAATGCTTTCGGCGTCGGCGTAGATTTTGTTTGCGGCGGTGGAAATCCAGTACGCGCCGCTTGCGGAAATTCCGCCGAACGACGCCACAACGGGCTTGGCCTTTGCGAGCAGTTCGACCTCGCGCCTGATTGATTCCGACTCGTAGGCCGAGCCGCCGCCGCTGTTGACGCGCAAAACCACCGCCTTGACGTTTTCGTCGAAGCGCAATTCGCGCAAGAGCACGCAGTACGTCGCGGCGTCCACGATGTCGTTTGCGGGTTTTGCGGCGGAGATTTCGCCGTTAAGATATACTACCGCCACAACGCCGCCGCAATCGGGGCCGCACTCGGGGAATTCGTAGTCCGCGACGGAAATCTGGGCGAACGAAACCCCGTCCGCGCCTACTTTTTCGGAAATGTAGTCTATAACTTCGTCGCGGTATGCGAGCCTGTCCACAAGCCGCGCCGCCAGCGCGTCGGCGGCGGAGAGCACCGCCTTTTTTTCGGCGACGCCAGCAAGCGCGGCGGCGGAAATCTTGCGCGATTTTGCGACGCTTTCGAGGACGGAATTCCACACGGAATCGAGAAGCCCAGCATAGTTTTCGCGCACGGGTTCGGACATTTTGTCGGAGGTGAACATTTCGCCGAAGCTTTTGAGCGCGCCGACTTTCACGACCTCGACTTCGACGCCGTATTTTTTCAGCGCGTTGCCGAAGAACGCCGCGTTGCCGCCCAAGCCCTTGAATTCGAGTTCGGAGAACGGGTTGAGGAAGACGGTAGTAGCCGCGCTTGCGAGGAAATAGTCGCGCGTGGACGGATTTTCGAGGTACGCGACAACCTCCTTGCCCGACTCCGCGTACTTGCGCAAAGCCGCGCGAAGCTCGGCAATCTGCGCGTATGAGACGTCCTCGGCGGCACAGTCGAAAGAGCCCGAAATGAAAAGCAGCTTATTCGAGTCGTCCCGCGCCGCAGCCTCTATTTTTGAGCAAATGGAAAGCACGCTCGACGCCGCCCCGCCGCGTTTCAGGTTCGAGAGCGCGTCGGTGGGCGGCGCAAACTCGCAAACGGAGTCGGAGAGGTTGAGGACAATCGCCGCGTTGTCGAAAGTTCCCGACGGCGCAAGACCGAGCTGCGCCATCAAAAACGCGAAAATCGCCGCGACCGCAAACGCGGGCACAATCAGAAAGAAAACCGCAAGCGAAAGCAGGTTCGCCGCAAGGCTGCCGAGAAACGATATGATATACTTCATGAAATTTTGTCCAATTTTGACAGAATAAGATTGAGCGCGGAGAGAGCCGCCGCCTTTCGGTTTTCGGCGCGTCCGCGCGAAACGTCGAGCGACAGCGCGAGCCTGTCGAAGCCTCCGCGCAGGAAAAGCGAGATGAACACGCGCCCCGCGAGCGCCGCGGGCTTGCCGCCCACGTTGGAGTCGAGAAAGCCCGTCGCGGAAACGGCGATGTCGGCGCGGAACGCGCGCGCGGCGCATTCCGCCATTTCGTCGGCGCACTGGGGGCTTTCGGCGAAATATTTTTCGACGGTTTCGCGGCGAACGCCGAGCACGTTCTCCTTTGCGGCGTCGCAGTAGACCACCGACGAGCCGAGAAAAAACCCGCTCGCATGCGGCACCGAAACTATCGACGACGCCACAAGACCGCCCGTGCACGACTCCGCCGCGCAGACGGTCAAGCCCGCCCGCGTACATTTTTCGAGAAGCCTTTGCGCTGCGTTTTGCAATTCGGAATCCATACGCGCAAAACTACCCCCGCGGCGGCGGCTTTCAAGTATAAATTGACAATTCGAAATATTGAAATTATAACGCGGATAAATTTTTTCACATGCTTTCCAAAGTAAATTCAGGCGCGTTGATAGGGGTGGAGGCTCTGCCCGTGGAGGTCGAAGTAAATTCGGGCGAGCGCGGAGAACCGCGAACGTTCGTGGTGGGGCTGCCCGACGCCGCCGTAAAGGAGTCGGTAAACAGGGTTTCGTCGGCGATGGCAAACAGCGGTTTTGCGATGCCCATGACGAAGATGACGGTAAACCTCGCGCCGGGTGACATCAAAAAGGAGGGTCCCATTTACGACCTCCCGATTTCGCTGGGAATCCTCGCCTCCACGGGGGTTGTGGACGACGCAAAGCTGCGCGAGTTCGTCGTCGCGGGAGAGCTTAGCCTTTCGGGAGACCTCCGCGCGATTTGCGGCGGGGTGTCGCTCGCGCTTTTGGCAAGGTCGAAGAAAATGCGCGGCGTGATTCTTCCGCCCGACTCCGCCGCGGAGGCCGCGCTCGTGGAGGGAATAGAAGTCTACACGGCGAAGAACCTGCGCGAGCTTGTCGATTTCCTCAACGGCAACGCCCAACTCAAACCCGTCCGCGCGGAGGACTCTCCGTTCCGCCGCGAATTTGACGACTCCGCCATGCCCGACTTCCGCGACGTCAAGGGACAGCAGGCTGTGCGCCGCGCCGTGGAAGTCGCCGTCGCAGGCGGGCACAACATTCTGATGGTCGGCCCTCCCGGTTCGGGGAAGAGCATGATAGCAAAGCGGATTCCGTCAATCATGCCCGCGCCGACGCTCGAAGAATTTCTCGAAATCCTCGGAATATACTCGGCGGCGGGGCTTACGCAGTCGGGCGAAAACAAGTGTTTCCGGCGTCCGTTCCGCGCCCCGCACCACACGATAAGCCGCGTCGGGCTTGCGGGCGGCGGGCCAAACCCGAAGCCTGGGGAGGTCTCGCTTGCGCACAACGGGGTGCTGTTTCTCGACGAGCTTCCCGAATTCGGGAGCATTCTCGACAACCTCCGCCAGCCCATCGAGGACGGGAAAATCACGATTTCCCGCGCGGCGGGCAAAACCACGCTCCCGTGCAAATTCATGCTCGTTGCGGCGATGAACCCGTGCAAATGCGGATACCTCGGCGACCCGCGCCACAAGTGCAGGTGCTCGCCGCGCCAAATTCAGGACTACCGCGCAAGGCTCTCGGGCCCGCTGCTCGACAGAATCGACATTCACGTAGAGGCGTCCGCCCTGCCCGTAGACGAGCTGCGCTCGAAGGGCGAGGGAGAGCCGTCGGCGGAAATCCGCAAGAGGGTCGCGGCGGCGCGGAGGATTCAGGCGGAGCGTTTTGCGGGAAGCCGCAGGCCGTCGAAAATCAACGCGTCGATGGACGCCGCCGACATTCGCAAATACTGCGCCCTCGACGACGAACAGGCGTCGATTCTCTCGGCGGCAATGGAAGAGCTTAACCTGTCGGCGAGGGCGTGGGACAGAATACTGAAAGTCTCGCGCACAATCGCCGACCTCGACTCGTCCGAAAAAATCCAAACCCACCACCTTTTCGAGGCAATCAACTACCGCTCCCTCGACAGAACCGCATGACAACCCCTGCCGAAAAATTCTTCAAACTCCGCGACCGCAAAACGACGCTTCCGCGCGAAATCGCGGCGGGCTTTACGACATTCGCGACGATGTCGTACATACTCGCGGTAAACCCCGCGATTCTCGGTCTTGCGGGCATGGACAAGGCGGCGCTCGTCACGGTGACCGCGCTCGCGACCGCATTCGGCTGCGTCGTGATGGCGCTGCTCACAAACATGCCAATCGCAGTAGCCCCCGCGATGGGCTCGAACACGTATTTTGCGGTTCTCGTTTGCGTTGGAATGGGAATGGACTGGCGCGAGGCCCTCGCGCTCGTGTTCTACAACGGGCTTTTCTTCCTGCTGATTTCGATTACGGGCGTGCGCGAGAAAATCATAGCGGGCGTTCCGCGCGCGCTTCAAATAGGCTTGCAGGCTGGGATAGGAATGTTCATCGCGTTCTTCGGGCTGAAAAGCGCGGGAATAATAGTTGGCAACCCGAACACGCTTGTGACGGCGGGAGACATCACCTCTCCCGAATGCCTTTTCGCGCTCTGCGGAATCGCGCTGGTTTCGATTCTTACATGCAAAAAATTCAGACCCGCGATAATCTCTACAATCGCGCTCATGACGCTTGTGGCGTTCTTTGCGACGGACTCGCAGGGGCGCAAAATGGCGCAGATTCCCGACGCGGTATTTTCGCTCCCGCACGGAATTTCCGAAACTTTCATGCAGCTCGACTGGGCGTATCCGTTCCGCGACTTCCGCCGCGCAATGCCCGTAATCCTCATGCTGCTTTTCCTCGACCTCTTCGACACAATCGCGACGGTCGTCGCGTTGGGACGCCGCTCCGGAATGATGTCGGAGGACGGGCACATGAAAAACATAGGGCGCGCGCTCGTAGCCGACGCAACCGCGACAATCGGCGGCGCGATGCTGGGAACTTCCACGACGGGCGCGTATGTCGAGTCCGCCGCGGGCATAGAGGCGGGCGGGCGCACGGGAATTGTGCCGCTTGTCGTAGCCGCGCTCTTCCTGCTTTCGCTGTTCATATCGCCGCTCATAAACGCAATCCCCGCCGCGGCGACCGCCCCCGCGCTCGTGCTCGTTGGAATCATGATGATGCAGGGGCTAAAAGACCTGAAATTCGACGACCTCGACGAAGTTATCCCCACGTTTTTTTGCATGATGATAATGGCGTTGACCTTTAAAATTTCGGAGGGCTTCGCGTTCGGAATCATAGCCTACACGCTCATTCTTGTGGCGAAAAAACGCGCAAGGGAAATACGCAGAACCACGTGGCTGATATTCGTGGTCATGTGCCTGTTTGTCGCGCTCTCGTAGCCCATTCCGCGCCGAAATTTTGGCGGAAACCCGCATGCGCCGAAATGCTCAGTGGGGGTCGTCGGGCTTAAAATGCTTGGGGTAGCGGGCTTTCAGCTCCTTCTTGACGGCAGCCCACGAAGTCTGCCAAAACTCCTCCAAGTTCTGCGTAGTCTGCACTGGACGCCCGCTCGGTGCGAGAAGCTCGAAAGTGGGCTTTATTTTGCCGTCGCAGATTTTGATTTTCTTGGGGTCGAAATCGAAGAAATCCCTGAAAAACGACGACACCGTCGCGCGGCGCGCGGACGCGTCGTAGCGTATCTGGCACGGCCTTTTTCTGCGCGGAAATTCGACGGTCTTCGGGACGAGGTATTTCAGCAGCGCAAGCTGTCCCGCCGAAAGCCAGTCGCGCAGGGCGGCGTGGACGTCGGCGTTTTTGACCTCCGCGTAGGACGTAAGCCCGCAGCACATCTGCAAAATTATCTCCGACTTCGCCGCGTCGTCTATCGGCGCGATTCCGCTTTCGGGGCAGACCGCCGCCGCAAAATTCACGCGCTCAATGAACTCCTCCGCGCCCTCGTCCATGTTTTTGAGGCGCAGACGCCCCGACTCTATTTCCCCGCGCAGAATCTTCGCCGCGGCGTCCGCGTCGACGCGCCCGCACGACGATTCCGACAAAACCAAGTCGCGAAATTTCACGGAAGACGACGACACCACGCGCTTGTGGATTTCGTCGAATTTCGTTTCCACAGTCTCGGAAAAATCGTCGGGGAAAAGCTCGGCGAGGAGTTCGCGCGAAACCGGCACGACAGACGACGCCATTATCGAAACTCCCCCCGCGACGTTGCGCTCGCTCATGTCGAGGGCGACGAACACGTCGGAGGCGTACGCGCGGCTTTCCCTGCAAATTTCGCCTCGCCTGCCGCCCGAAAACCTGCACGCGAGAGTGCCCTTGTTGAGGCGCACGCCAACCATGTCGGAGAACGCGCCGAGCACGCATTTGGCGATTTCGAAATCGCCCGCGCCGTCGGGATTTTCGAACCTGCGGGCGAGCCGCGCCAAGTCGGAGGCCACGTAAAAAGCCTTGCGGGCGTTCGCGGAGTGGATTCCGAGCCGCCTGCAAAAATCCTCCGCAAAGGAGTTTTCCTTTGCGATTTCGCAAAGCCGCGCGTTTTCCTCTGGCTCGCTTTTTGCGTCGCCCACAAGCGCGTCGCGCTCCGCCTCGGCGAACGCGTCGGAAAGCTGAATCTTCACGCGCCCGACGTCCGTAAGAGCCGCGA
>JAJXPD010000110.1:0-1148 GCA_021641325.1 Opitutales bacterium | reverse complement strand
GTTTTGCGCAGGCAGTTCGAGCGCGCGCCGTCAATCAAAAGCTTTGCGTAGCGCGGCTCGGTCGGGAACGACGCCATGTCGCGGCCGAGCTTTGTAATGCGCCCGAGCGAGTCGGTTGCGCCGAGTGTTTTGAGCGTCGCCGCCGCGCGGATTAGCGACTCCGTCGGCGGTTTTTCGAAGAGGTCGAGGGAGTCGAGCGAGACGCCCGCCGCCGAAAGCCAGAGCAGAATCTGCGAGATGTCGAGCCGCGAGATTTCCGACGGCGTGTATTTTTCGAAATACTCCTCGTCTCCCTTCCGCCAAAGCTTGACGACGCGCCCAGCCGCCGTTCTGCCCGCGCGCCCCGCCCGCTGCGTCGCGCTCGCAAGGCTTATGCGCTCGCACAGCAGGGTGTTGACGCCCCTGTTCGGGTCGAACCGCGCCACGCGCGCAAGCCCCGAATCTATGACGAAGCGCACGCCCTCTATCGTAAGCGATGTCTCGGCGACGTTTGTCGCCACAATCACCTTGCGCCTGCCCGTGTCGGCGAGGATTCTGTCCTGCCGTTCGGGCGGCAAATCGCCGTGGAGCGCGAACACGTCAAAGCCCTTCGAGCGCGGGCTTGCCGAAATTTTCGCGACGGTCTTGTTTATCTCGTAAACCCCCGGCATGAAAATAAGAAAACTGCCGTCGGACTCCTCCCGCGCAAGCCTGTCGAACTCGCGGGCGGCGCAGTCCCAAATTTTGGAGTCCCTGTCCTTCGGCGGCGCGTATTCGGTCCCGACGGGGAAAAGCCGCGTGCCGCACTCGAATTTTTCCGCGCCTCCCAAATACGCGGAAATCGCGTCGGAATCCATCGAGGCGGAGCAGACCGCTATCGCCAAGTCGGGGCGCAGGTTTTTCTGCGTTCTCAGCGCGAGCGCAAGCGACACGTCGGCGTAGATGTTGCGCTCGTGGAATTCGTCGAAAACCACGGCGGAAACGCCCCGCAATTCGGGGTCCGAAAGCAGCATTCGAGCGAGAATGCCCTCGGTGAGGAAGACGATTTTCGTGTCGTCGCCGTAGTGTTTGTCGAACCTGACGTGCCAGCCGACGGAATCGCCCATGCCGAAAATCGACGAAACGCCCTTTGCGAGCATTCGCGCCGCCACGCGCCGAGGCTGCAAGAC